>DMQR01000222.1 GCA_003455605.1 Cryomorphaceae bacterium
GGCTGATTGTTGGTCGCCAAAGGTGGTACAAAGCAGCATGAGTGCGTTGGCGCACTTGAAGGTGCACCCGATGGACGAAGGAGAGTTTTTGAGTAAGGTGAAAGAGGCTGGGGCCCAATTAGTCATAGCGGATATGGCCGGAACGCCTGCTCGCGGATTTAATTGGACCCAAAAAACAGCTCTAGTGCTTGGCAATGAAGGCCAAGGCGTATCCCTAGTGCTGAAAGAGATGCGTGATGCCACCATTACGCTGACGGGAGATTTGAGTAGGATGGAAAGTCTGAATGTAGCTGTTAGTGGTGCTACCTTGCTATACGAGTACGCTATTTCGCAAGACTAGCTTTGTACTGAAGGTTCAATAGGACACCGCCGATTACTATGGCGATTCCCAAAAACATCGTGCCGTTCGGGACGAAGTCGAAGAGTAGGATATCCCAAGTAAGAGCGAAGATTACCCCGATATATTTTAGTGGAGCGACGGTGTTGACCTCGGAGCTTTGGTAGGCTTTGGTCATGTAGACTTGGGCGATTTGGGTCAAAATTCCAACTGCGATCAGGAGCAGCCATTCCATACCTACGGGAGTGATCCAATTAAAAAAGCTGAAACCAATCATCACGGGAGTGGCCACAAGCGGAAAGTACATGACGACGACAAGCGGGGCCTCATTTTTGAGTTTGCGAATCGCATTGTAGGCGAGGCCAGAGAACACACTCGAAACAATCCCGAGAAGGAGTAGATCAGCAGGAATTTGGGCACTTGACCCCTTGACTATGACAATTCCAGCGAAGGAAAGGACGAAGAATCCCCATTGTGCCCATCGAGTTTTCTCCCCGAGCAGGAATCCAGCAATAAAAGCGGTGAAGAAGGGGCTGAGGTATTGGATGGTTACGGCAGCGCTCAGCGGCATCTTCTGTATGGTGTAAAAGAAGATGGTCAGGGCAGTGGTACCAGCAATTCCGCGGATCAACAACCATTTCTTATCATTTCCCCACGGGTTGATTTTTCGCCGGCGCAGCAGCACATAGCTAATGGCTAAAGTGATGATGGAACGAAATAAGACCAATTCCGTTGCCGGGATATTCGGCAAGAATTTAATTATAAGGTTGACCCCTGCGAAGCAGCCAACAGAAATTAACATGTACTGTACGCCCTTCCGCACTATTCAAAGGTGAAGTTGATGAGCACGGCGCGGTTACGAATGCCGTCAAGGGCACTGACTTGTGGGGTACCGTCTTGCACCAATAAGTTTGTCAATCCCCAAGATGTGCGGATTTGAGGCGAGAACTTGAAGTATTCGAAGTAGAAATCCGTACCGAATCCTATTTCATAACCAGCGGTGTGGCGCTGTAATTTGAACAGGTTGTCGTCTACAACCTTTGCTTTGGAAGCGAGGTCATTGGCGTAGCGAATACCGCCCATGAGATAAAGGCGGTAGTTGTCGATACGGACACTTTTGAATTTGAGGTGCAGAGGAAATTGGACATACGAACTCTCGATCTGGCGGCTGATTGTTTTGCGCTCATTAGTGAACGGATCGTTCATATCGAAGTGCAAATTACGCACTGTGGCGGCAAAGCCTGGGGTAAAGCGCAGGTCGAAATGCTCGCTGAGTCTAAGGTTCGAGATGATATTGATGTTGTACCCGGGCAAGGCTTCGCTGGTCACCCCGTAGATTTCATCCACCTCTGTGGGGTTTTTGGTGTCCATGGTAAAGTTGTACCAATTCAGTCCGATATGAAACCCGAAGTGCAGCTCGTTTTTGTCGTACAAGGGTTGGTTGCGCAATCGGGCAAATTGGGCTGAGAGCGCCGAAGGCAACGACAATATCAACAAAAGGAGCTTTAGATTCTTCATGAGAAGGTTAACGCTGAAATGCCTATTTTCTTGCTTGATAGATGGTTGCGATGCCGAAAGTCACGGGCTTCGTTTTCACCGGCTTCAAGACCGCATCGACCAATTCTTTTTCAAAAGCTGCCCCATAAGGAAAGGCTGCTACACTCTCTGGAAGGTAGGTGTAGGCACGAGGGTCCTTAGAAATGAGCTTGCCAATGGTGGGCAGCACAGCCTTGAAATAGAACCAGTAAAGCTGCTTGAACGGAAAGTGCTTAGGAGTGCTGAATTCCAGTATGACCAATTGTCCTCCAGGTTTCAATACGCGCTTCATATCACGCAAGCCATTCTGCAAATTCTGGAAGTTGCGCACGCCGAAGGCTACGGTGATGGCATCAAAAGTGTTGTCCGCATAGGGCAGTTTTTCACTATCGCCTAGCTCTAAGACAATTTTCTTGTCCAAACCTTTTTTCTGCACTTTTCCACGGCCTACCTCGAGCATTCCTTCACTAATATCTGCGCCGGTAATACTTGCACGGGTTCCTTTTGCCAGGGCTATGGCCAAATCTGCTGTTCCGGTAGCGACATCCAGTACGAGCGACGGTTCGTCCGCAGCTATCATCTTGACCACTTTCGTACGCCAACCCTTATCGATGTTGAAAGATAAGAGGTGGTTCAACAAATCGTAGCGCTTGGAAATGTTGTTGAACATTTCCGCAACTTGCTCTTTTTTGTCCGATTTAGGGTCGTAGGGTTTGATGTTTTCTGCTCCCGCCATTTTTACTGAATTGATGCTCAAAGGTAGGCCATAGGACGTAACTTCGCAGGTATGAGTAGAAGAAGAGAAAAGTCATCGAATCCGGACGAGAAAAAAGGGAAAATGTTGACCGTAAAGGATTTGGTACAGCTCCGTAAAATAATGGCCTATGTGAAGCCGTACGCTGGACTTTGGACACTCGGATTTTTCTTCCTCTTGATCACCATGGGTACCTCCTTACTCTTCCCAAAACTCTTGGGAGGACTGATGTCGTCTTCGGTGGAAAATTTGCGAAATAACATGTTTCAGATGATGGGGCTGCTCGCCATTCAAGGCGTCGCAGGATTCTTCCGAGTTGTGTTGTTTGTGATGGTGACCGAAAGGGCCTTGGCAGCCATCCGTGGCGACCTGTATACCCACCTGTTGCATTTGCCGATGTCCTTCTTCACTTCTAAACGAGTGGGTGAGCTGAACTCCAGAGTGGCTTCTGATACCGCACAGATTGGAGAAACCTTGACTACGACTCTAGCTGAATTCCTGCGTGGATTGAGTATGGTTATTGGGGGCATCGCAATTTTGGCGTTCACCTCCATTAAGTTGACATTATTCATCGTGGGCGTAATTCCACCGCTCATTATTGTGACCTTTATTTTTGGCCGATTCATCCGTAAATACGCCAAGAAGGTGCAGGATGAAATTGCCGAAAGTAACACCATTGTGGAAGAGACCTTCGCGGGCATTCAAACGGTGAAGGCATTTGCCAACGAGGCGTGGGAGCGTTCTCGCTACCGCGAGCGGATTCAGAAGGTAGTAGGATTAGCTGTTACTGGAGGTTATTACCGAGGCGCCTTTTCAAGCTTTATCACTTTCGGTTTGTTCGGGGCCATCGCCTTGGTCATTTGGTTCGGCGCTGGGATGGTGCACGAGGGAGAATTGGCCGCAGATAAACTCAATGAATTCATCTTATACGCCCTCTTCATTGGCGGATCTATCGGAGGTTTGGCTTCTGTATATGCTCAGTTGCAAAAGGCTGTTGGAGCTACCGAGACTATATTTTCCTTGATGGACGAAGAGCCGGAATTGGTCAGTGGAGAAGATATTGCCGCTGCACAGGTAGAGGGCATTTCTTTCAAGGAGGTCCAATTCTCTTATCCCTCACGCCCGGACGTTCCCGTCATTCAGGGATTGAGCTTCGAGCTTTCCAAGGGGCAAACCCTCGCTCTAGTGGGCAAAAGTGGGTCAGGGAAATCTACGGTGGCTGCCTTGTTGATGCGCTTTTACCAAAGCCAAGGCGGACAGATCTCCTCTGGAGCCAATGCAGTGGAAAATTTTGATCTTCAGGCTTGGCGTAAGTCTTTGGCCCTAGTACCGCAGGATGTGTTGCTCTTTGGAGGAAGTATTCGTGAGAACATCACCTATGGAAAAACTTCGGCCACGGAAGAAGAAATCATTCAGGCGGCGAAAGAGGCCAATGCTTGGGAGTTCATTAAAGGTTTCCCGGAAGGATTGGATACGAAAGTAGGAGATCGCGGGGTTCAGCTTAGTGGTGGGCAGCGTCAACGTGTTGCCATCGCACGCGCTCTTTTGAAGGACCCACAATTGCTCATTTTGGACGAGGCGACCAGCGCATTGGATAGTGAAAGTGAGCGTTTAGTACAAGAGGCATTGGACCGATTGATGCAGGGCCGCACCTCGGTAGTGATTGCACACCGATTGAGTACCATCCGCAGGGCCCATCAAATCCTTGTGATGGATGAGGGGCAGGGCATAGAGCGCGGTACCCATGACAACTTGATGAAGCTCGACGGTGCCTATGCGGAGTTAATCCGATTGCAAGATGTATTAGGCAGCGACACCTCGTTAGTAGAGAATGTAGATTAAAGTATTGCTGACCCAAAAACCATTAGTAAATTGAAGGAATGAAATTATTCGAGAAATATCCAGCATTAAAGTGGCTCACGAACAAACACGTGTTGACGGGTTTGGGCTTTGTGATTTGGATGATCTTTCTCGATGCTAACAACTATTTCATCCACGCGGAATTGGACCAACAAATAGAAAACCTCGAAAACGACATCGAATTCTACGAGGAAACGCTGGCGGAAGAGCGCGAGTTGTTGCACCAGTTAGAAACGAATTCAGAAGCCTTTGAACGCTACGCTAGAGAGAACTTTGGAATGCACAAAGAAGGAGAAACCGTAACCATTATAGAGTTCGAAACGGAGCAGGATGAGTAAATCCACCCATAGAATCTATCCGGACGGGACTCCCGTTCAACCGCTATATACTGAAGCACCACTACAACAACCTGGATTTAGGGAAGAGCCTTGGTGGACGATGGTACAGGAGCACCACGTAGAGCACGAGTTTCAAGCCAATGATTGGGCCCTTGAGCGCCTGAAGCAAGGTGCCAGTGGATTGCTGTTCTACCTCACCGAAGAGCATTATTTGCCGCGTATTCTTCGAGACATTCAGTTACCCTACATCAATTTAGGATTGGTAGTGGAAGGCATTGGAACCGCTGTGATGGAAGCTCTGTTACACCACGCACATGTGGAAATCCATCCGGTCGATAAATTGCAGGGCTATATTAATATTGATCCAGTGAAAATTGCGGCCCGAACAGGCTATTGGTGCGAGGAGAAAATGTACGATCTAGGCGAGCTGAGTCGCTTGACCCCGCCGCAATTCAAGTTCATGTGCTGTAATGCTAATTTCTATGGAAGTTGTGGTGCCTCTGCGGTAACCCAGCTAGGATTGGCAGCCGCTCATTTAGATTTCTTCCTCGATAACTTCGGAAGTGTCGGCTATACCCAATATTGGTTAGCCTTGAACGCTGGGACACACCCATTCGAAGAAATGGCTAAGATTCGCAGTGCTAGATTACTTTGGAAAAAACTACTCGAAGAGTACGACTTACCCCATGTGCCACTGACCATTTACAGCGAAACGGCGACGACCCATCAAACGGCATTCGACCTGCATTCGAACCTCTTGCGGGCTACCTCTAGTGGTTTTGGCGCCATCGTCGGGGGTGCGGATCAAGTACAATTGCGCCCCTACAATAGCGTGATTACCTGTTCAGATTCTGAGGGCGAACGCTTGGCGTTGAACCAGCACTTCATGCTCGCCTACGAAAGTCATTTGGACCAAGTCAGTGATCCCTCCGCCGGTTCCTACTTCATCGAGCACAAAACCGCCGACTTAGTAGAGAGCGCTTTGCAGTATCTCCAGGACATCCGTCAACAAGGCGGCATCATTGAAGCATTAAAAAGCGGTACCATTCAAGATCGTATAGCCCATGAGGTCGCAGCTGCACAGCCAAGTGAGGTCTTAGGGGTTAACCTATATGGACTAGAAGGAGAAACGCTCCCTGAAGGCTATGTTCCCCGTGCGCCCATGACCAGAGTGGAACACCAAGCGAAATACCAAGAAGCAGAATTTGAGCCGTTGCAACCCATTCGCTGGGCGGCCGCGGTAGAGTTGGAGCGTATTCAACATACTTCAAAATCGTAAGTCATGGCTGAACGTAAACCTTGGATGACCCCAGAACAGATTGCCGTACAGCCAAAATATGGCCCGCAGGATTTGAAGGATGTACAACATTTAGGTACCCTCCCGGGTACACCACCTTACGTACGTGGACCATATAGTACCATGTATGTGGGACGCCCCTGGACCATACGTCAATATGCGGGCTTCTCGACAGCAACGGAATCCAACGCGTTTTACCGCAAAAACTTGGCTGCAGGTCAAAAAGGATTGTCTGTAGCCTTCGACCTTGCCACACACCGAGGATACGACAGTGACCACGAGCGCGTCCAGGGCGATGTTGGAAAAGCGGGCGTCGCCATCGATTCGGTAGAGGATATGAAGGTGCTTTTCAATGGTATTCCACTGGACCAAATGTCCGTGTCGATGACTATGAACGGTGCTGTATTGCCAATCATGGCGTTTTACATTGTGGCGGCGATGGAGCAGGGGGTGGAATTGGCCCAATTAAGTGGGACCATTCAAAACGACATTCTCAAAGAATTCATGGTGCGTAACACCTACATCTACCCACCTACACAGAGCATGCGCATCATCTCGGACATCTTCGCATATACTAGCGAACACATGCCAAAATTCAACAGCATTTCCATCTCAGGATATCATATGCAGGAAGCCGGCGCATCCGCAGATATCGAGATGGCTTATACCCTTTGTGATGGGCTAGAATACGTGAAAACGGGCATAGCGGCAGGCTTAGACATTGACGCTTTTGCACCGCGCTTGAGCTTCTTCTGGGGTATTGGCATGAATCCATTTATGGAAATTGCCAAAATGCGTGCTGCTCGTTACCTCTGGTCCAAGAACATGGAGGCACTAGGGGCCAAAAACCCGAAATCATTAGCGCTGCGTACCCACAGCCAAACCTCTGGTTGGTCCCTAACCGAGCAAGATCCATTCAACAACGTGACCCGAACGGCGATGGAAGCTATGGCGGCGACCATGGGTGGAACCCAAAGCCTCCACACCAATTCCTTAGACGAGGCCATTGCTTTACCGACGGACTTCTCCGCACGCATTGCTCGCAATACTCAGTTGTACTTGCAATTGGAAACCGATATTACTTACACGGCAGATCCATGGGGCGGTTCTTACTACGTGGAAAAGCTCACGGCTGACCTTATTGATTGCGCTGAAGCCCTCATGGCTGAGGTAGCCGAGCTGGGCGGTATGACCAAGGCGATCGAGGCAGGCATTCCAAAACTTCGCATTGAAGAGGCTGCGGCCAAAAAACAAGCGCGCATAGATAGCGGGGTTGATGTTATTGTTGGGGTAAATGCATTCAAAACCGAGCAATCTACGGAAATAGATATTCTCGAGGTACAAGGTGAAGAAGTGTTGAAGCAACAGCTAGAAGGACTTCAAGCTCTTAAGAAAGACCGTGACGACCAGGCCGTAGATGTCGCCTTAGGAGCTTTGATTCAATGTGCAAAAAGCGGCCAAGGAAACTTACTTGCGATGGCGGTGAAGGCAGCCAAAGTCCGTGCGACACTCGGTGAAATTTCGCTAGCTTTAGAGCAGCACTGGGGTCGTTATGTGGCAAAAACACAGACCATCAGCGGTGTATATTCGAACGAAATGAAGAAAAACGAAGATTTTGAAGCTGCCCGTGCTGCATCCGATGCCTTTGCGATGAAATTCGGCCGTCGACCACGTATCATGGTAGCTAAAATGGGTCAAGACGGTCACGACCGCGGCGCAAAAGTAGTGGCTACTGCATTTGCTGACCTCGGCTTCGATGTGGATATAGGGCCGCTGTTTCAGACTCCAAAAGAAGCTGCCAAGCAGGCCATAGAGAACGATGTACACATTTTAGGGATCAGTTCACTTGCTGCAGGCCACAAGGCACTTGTCCCAGCGGTCATGGATGAACTCAAAGCCCTAGGCAGAGAAGATATCATGGTGATCGTGGGTGGGGTCATTCCGGCACAGGATTACGACTTTCTTTTCGGGCGAGGGGTAGCCGGCATCTTTGGACCAGGAACGCCCATTGCCAGGGCGGCCAAGTCAATCCTCGAACTAATCATGAGTATGTGAAATCGATGTACAAAGATGGCCGATGGATCAAGCGGATTCGGCTGCCATAATCGGACAGAATTCACTAAGTTGCACTTTCAACGAATACGTATATGTACATCACACCTTGGATGAGCGATATCGTGGTCGGCACTATGCGCTGGAGACTTTGGGATGCCGAATTCTCTACGTCGGAATACGAGGCCATTATTGCCCACTCGATGGAATTAAGGTTTACCACCTTTGATCATGCCGATATTTACAGGGACCGTACTACTGAAGCGGATTTTGGGGCGGCAGCAGTGGTATACAATTCACCAGGTATCAACCGGAAAAAGCTTGCCTTAAATTATGGAGCATAACGAAAATCTACTTCCAGGTGCAGCCAACTACGAGAGTCATGTTGGACTGAAATTTCAATTGTATAATTCGCTCTTCTTGACCCTTCCACTAGATGGTATCAAGAATACAGGGATTTTCATTCCTGTACTGAACGAATATTGTCTAAATAGATTGGCTGAGGGACACAGTCCTAAGGAGATCGTCGAGCAGTTCTTTGACGAATACAAGGACGGCGAGAACGAGCAGGAGCGAACGCACTTCTTGTTCAAGGTCATTCAATACATTGAGCGCCAAGTCGTATTGGTGGATGCCCTAGAGGATGCTGCCTATAGCAAGTTGAATAACCTTGGTGGAAAAGGTTCGTTGAGCGAGTTTATGATTCGCATGGAGCGCGCCGGAAACCTTAACGAGCTGATGAACCGCCTGCAAGCATTTTCAATCCGCCCAGTCCTGACCGCCCACCCGACTCAATTTTACCCGGGCCGCGTACTGGCCATTATCACGGACCTTACCGATGCTATTCAAGCCAATGACCTCACTGCCATTCGCATGTATTTGAAGCAGCTCGGGAAAACTCCATTCTTCCAGAAGACAAAGCCAACCCCATATGATGAGGCCATCAACCTTATCTGGTATTTACAGAACGTGTTCTACCAGAGTGCAGGGGACATTACAGCAGAGATGCGCCGCTCATTACCGAATTGGGACGGTACGCTAAATTTGATCAACCTCGGCTTCTGGCCTGGAGGTGACCGCGATGGCAATCCGTTTGTGAGTGTGGATACCACCTTACAAGTAGCCGGTCGACTTCGTGATGTATTGCTACAATGTTATTACCAAGACTTGAGAAGGTTGCGTCGCCGTATTTCATTTTCAGGGGTGTACGAAGAACTCATGGACATCCAGAAGATGGTCTTGAAGTGTATCCGCCACCAAGAGGAATGGGATTTCGTGAAGTTCCGCAGTGCCTTGCACAAGGTACTTTCGGATTTGTATGAGCAGCACGATGGAATCTTCGTGGAGCTCGTGCAAGAGCTCTTGGATAGAGTCGCCCTCTTCGGCTCTCATTTTGCGAGCATCGATATTCGTCAAGACAGTCGTGAGATAAAGCGATCTTTTGATGCATTGGCTGAACAGCTTGGAGTTGATGAGCCAGAAACTCCGGGTGAATTGTTTGCGTTGCAAGCGGCTTGGGAAGGCACTCTTACCGGTGATGATAGTATAGACGATACCTTAAGAAGCTTCAGAGTCATTCGCGAAATTCAAGCCAAAAATGGTCCTAAAGGGGCCCACCGTTACATCATCTCGAACTGTCGTGGTGCCATGGATGTGGCGCGCGTGTTCGCTTTGGCGCGATGGACGGCCTTCGGAGACGAAAAGATTACTGTAGACATTGTGCCGCTCTTTGAAACCATCGATGATTTGGTGGGCGCAGGTGCCTCTATGAATACATTGTATTCTGAAGCCAATTATCGCGCGC
Source organism: Cryomorphaceae bacterium (assembly GCA_003455605.1). Taxonomy (GTDB): domain Bacteria; phylum Bacteroidota; class Bacteroidia; order Flavobacteriales; family Schleiferiaceae; genus UBA10364. The sequence continues at coordinate 9,979 of DMQR01000222.1, forward strand.
ACCTTACCCAACGCGGTAACAAACAAACCATCATGCTTGGATTCTCTGACGGAACCAAGGACGGTGGATATATGAGTGCCAACTGGAACATTTACCGTGCAAAGGAAAATCTCACGCGTATTTCAAAGCAGCACGACATCGATGTGCTCTTCTTTGACGGTCGTGGCGGGCCACCTGCACGCGGTGGAGGTAATACCCATAACTTCTATGCATCCTTGGGCTCGCAGATTGCTTCTTCAGAAATCCAATTGACCGTACAAGGACAAACGATCTCCAGCAATTTTGGTACGCCCGAGAGTGCGCAGTTCAATATGGAGCAGCTCATCACTGCCGGTTTAGAAAACATATTGTTGACCGATGAAACCAAAACCTTGGAGGCGCAGGAACGTCAGCTGTTGGAGGAATTGAGCGACATCAGCTTGAAATACTATACCGAGCTCAAGGAGCACAAGCTCTTTACAGAGTTCTTAGAGGAGATGAGCCCGCTGAAGTACTATGGCATGGCCAACATCGGTTCACGTCCGTCGAAGCGTGGGAATGCTAAGAAGCTTGAGCTCGATGATTTACGTGCCATTCCGTTTGTGGGGGCCTGGTCACAGCTGAAGATGAACATCCCTGGCTTCTATGGCCTGGGCAAGGCCTTCCAAGATTTGAGCGAAGCGGGCAGATTACATGAAGTGCAAATCCTATACCGCAAGTCCAAGTTCTTCCGTACCCTCATTGAAAACTCGATGCAGAGTATGTGTAAGACCTTCTTCCCGTTGACTTCATATATGGCGGACGATGCCAAATTTGGTGCCTTCTGGGGGGTGTTGAACGATGAGTTTGAGCGTACCGAGAAATTTGTATTAAAGGTCAGCGGACAGCCAGAATTATTGAGTAATAACCCCGGTATTAAGGCCTCCATTGCCTTGCGCGAGAACATCGTGCTTCCGCTGCTGGTCATTCAGCAATATGCTTTGATCACCTTGCGCGAGCAGAACCTAAGTGATGAAGTGCGCGCGCAGTATGAGAAGATGGTGGTGCGTTCCCTCTATGGAAATATAAATGCTTCGCGTAATAGTGCGTAAGCAAAAAAATCAAAATATAAAAGGCGCCCCACCGGGGCGCCTTTTGCTTATTCAGTTCTTAGATCATATCGCCATCCTGCATAAAGCCGGCGTCCCATGATCGGCCCCCAAACGATCGAGGCATCGAATCTATCCTCAAAGGGCAAATCTCCGCCCAGAACTGGGTCTAATTGGCGTATGTTCAGGGCATTGTGAAGACCGACATATAATTGCCCAAACTTTCTGTCTTGTTTACTTATTTGGAAGTCAAGAATTGTGAATGCAGGGCTTCTTTTGGAATAACCAATTTCGGGTAGGCGCTGAGAGCTGTTGTAGGTAGCGTTGATTTCTATTCCAACACCGTTAGGCCCAGAGTAGCTAGTGCCTAGATAAAGTAAATGCGGAACATTCAAAATCACATCTTCTAGTCCATTTCCAATAGTAACACCACTTAAATCTCGTTGCTTTGCCTCTTGGTAGCGATAGGCAGCTTTCACCATTGTTCTGTGGATAAGCTCGTACTGCGCACCTACCTGATAGGAAAGTGCATATGGTCGATTTACTGTATTCTGGACTAAGGATACAATGGCTGAGTCTGCGCTGTAATCAAAGTCGAAAATTATTTTGGAATCAAACGTATTTAGATACACATCCGCATACCACTGAAGTTCCTTATAAAATACATCTTGAGTCCAGGTTATTCCTGTGCCGAAAGTGGTACTTCTTTCTATAGGCATATTAAGGCCTTCGGTTGTTTCTAGATTCGTAAAGTTGAATCCACGACTATTTGCCATATACCCCATGTATTCTCCTCCAAGTGTGGCAATGCGGTAGGATTTGCTCGCTTGCGTTCGCAGCACCCAAGGTCCAATGTTGTATTTAACATGAAGACGAGGAACGTAGAAAAATCTGCCGTCATTTCCGGTATATAAACCGTCTACACGTTGGCCTAAGATCATGCTTAATCCTTGACCGTCTGGAGAAGTGACAAAACTATATTCGCCATAGGCACCCGCGACCATTCCGCTGAAGCTACCGTCTCTATTCCAAAGTTGTTGTTCAATCACAAAGGCATTAAGATCTAACCCGCCTTTAAAGGTGTGCCTGGTGTCCCAAAGGTTATCTTGGAAAATCAGATTTCCGTACAAGCGCTGCTCTTTACCGGTAAACGACAGGTTGCCAAAGTAACCATCAAGGTCTTGGTAAGTAGCTGAGAATTGTGTCCCAATGCTGCGGTTGATACCACCCTCGAGAAAATAACCGCGTTTGGCCCAAAGCTCATAGCGTTCGGTCTGTAGCTCGTGCGACCATATAGAATCCAGTGTTGGGTCTCCGTAGAGCGCACTGCCTCCTATATTTTTAATAGCACTTACTTTCACCCCAAATTGGGCTTCGCTGTTTTTACCGTTGTGCTTCCATGCATTCTGAACAAACACGTGCTGCGATAAAGGGGCATCTAGATAGCCGTCGTTATTATTGTCCCAGCGAAATAGCTGTTGACGGCCGTGAATCATTATGTTTGACGACCACCTTGGACTCTGGCGCCAAGTATAAATCGCGTTTTGCTCAAAGCGGGTCGGACCAGCGAAAAGATTGAAATGTGCCTTTTGCTTGGTGAAGCTTGGTCTCAATTCATAGTTAATCTGACCACTCATTGCTCCTGCGCCATTAACTACACTTCCTGGACCTTTAGTTAATTGAATACTTTGGATCCAGGCACCAGGAATGAGTGCCATTCCCAATACGGAGGAAAGTCCACCCATAGTCTGCAGATTTCCCCGGGTATAAAGCGCATAGGGGCCTTCTAGTCCTAAAAGCTTGATTTGACGCGTACCCGTAACTGCGTCGGTAAACGATGCGGAAATGGAAGCGTTGGTCTCAAAACTCTCACTGAGGTCACAGCATGCTGCTTTTCGCAACTCTACTTCCGAAATTAACTCTTGGCTCAGAATAGATTTACTAGAAATGGTTACACCAGGGTCTCTATCGACAGAAACTTCGTCGAGAGTCTCGAACAAAGGTATGCTTGAAGTATCCTCTTGTGCCCATATAATGATAGGGAATAACCCGAGAAGAATTATTCTAATGGACAAGTACTTCACGATTTGTTACTTCTTTTCCTCGGTGCAAAGCGCATCTCCGAGGCCGTGCTTTGCCCTAAGTTCTCCTTCACGGTAGCGGCAGCAACCGTGAATATTAGCGTACTGCTCATCAGAAGCAATAGAACCTTTGACATCGTGACCTGCCTCATTAAGAGAAGCTATGATTTTCTCTTTGCTGACTTTGTCGTTACGAAATACAAGGTCAAGTTGGTGGGTTTCCTTATCCCAATTCACTTGCTTTACACCTAGGATGTATGCGGCGTTTTCAATACGCTCTTTACACATCCCACATAGTCCATCAACTTCTATCGAAGTACTAGTTATTTTATTCTGAGCACTCATGGCTGTGCTCATGGCCAAAAAGAAAAGTATGTATCGTAATTGCTTCATAAGCGTAAAAATAACCAATACCTTTGAAATGCAATATTCGTACCATGAAGAAAGTGATGATGTTGGGCTCTGGGGAGCTCGGAAAAGAGGTTGTAATTGCGTTGCAAAGACTCGGATGTACGGTCATTGCTTGTGATGCTTATGAAGGAGCACCTGCGATGCAAGTTGCCGATGGGTTTGAGGTTTTTTCTATGCTCGATGGCGATGCCTTGGAAAAAGCTGTACGAAAGCATTCTCCCGACATCATTGTTCCCGAGGTGGAGAGCATTCGAACCGATAAGTTGTACGAATTCGAAGGAGAGGGAATCCAAGTAACACCTTCAGCTAAGGCAGCAAATTTCACAATGAACAGAAAGTTAATTCGTGATTTAGCTGCTAAGGACTTGGGCCTTCGCACAGCACCGTACGCCTATGCGACAAATATTGAAGAATTTGAATCAGCTGTGAAAGAAATAGGCTTGCCATGTGTGGTAAAGCCTTTGATGTCGAGTTCCGGTAAAGGACAAAGCGTCGTGAAGAATACTAGTGGCCTAGAGGCTGCATTTACCTATGCAATGGAAGGAAGTCGTGGAGACCTCAAAGAGATTATTGTAGAAGGATTCATTGATTTTCATACTGAAATCACACTACTTACGGTAACACAGAAAGAAGGAGAGACTTTGTTTTGTGCACCCATTGGCCACCGGCAAGAACGTGGCGATTATCAAGAAAGCTGGCAGCCGTGTGCTATGGATAAATCACAGCTTGAGGAAGCTCAGGATATGGCGAGAAAAGTTACTCAGGCCCTCGGTGGAGCGGGTATTTGGGGTATTGAATTTTTCTTAGGTCACAATGCTGTTTACTTCTCCGAATTGAGTCCACGCCCGCACGATACAGGAATGGTGACGCTCGCTGGTACGCAAAATTTTAACGAATTCGAATTGCACGCACGCGCACTTTTGGGCTTGAATATTCCAGCCATAGAACTTAGATACCCAGGCGTTAGTGCCGTAGTGCTTGCAGAAAAAGAGGGTGTTCCTGTTTATTCTGGATTGGACCAGGCTGCTTTAGAGCCTCAGTCAGATTTTAAGATTTTCGGTAAACCCACAACGCGTCCATACCGTCGTATGGCTTTAGCGTTGGCGTATGACAGAACAAGTGAAGAATCTATGGATGCGCTAAGAGCAAGGGCGGCACGTATTGCCTCGTTAATTACAGTGCACTAATCTTTGCGCGAATAGTCTCTTCGAATTTGCGGATACCTTCTTTATTTAGGCTATCGAGAACTTCGCCCTGCATACGATGATAGCGGAGTCCCCGCTTAAAAGCATCGACAATGTTGGGATTACTACTTTTTAGGTAGTTGATGGAGCTGTAGGAGAACAGAGCGATGCTGTGGTGATCTGTGATTTCAAGAAGTGCTCCGTCGTTAATAGTCAGGTAGTCACACAGCATCATTTGAAAGGGTTGACCTTGTGAGGTTTGTTGTTTATTAATGTTTTGTATCAATTCCGCTAATACCTCTTCCAATTCTTTTTTCATGGCAGAGACCAATCGATCGCTAGCCAACTTCATATTTTTGATGTATTGGATTTGATTGATCAAATTATCGAAAGAGGAAAGCGTCCAAAATTCTGTGACTTTAAGTTGACGGCTTAATTGGCTCAATTCTCTACCCTTTTTAAAAAGTATATTTGGTGCCTGCGAAGGGTCGAATCTATCGTTGCGACGCATATGTTCTAGATTCCATAAGTAGAATCTAAACGCGCTTAGTTTGGGCCTATCCATATATCGATAAATAGGGATCTCCTTGGCTATAAAATATAATTGGGCTCCAGGTACACTAACAGCTTCATTCAAATTACGCCGGGTATTTTCGAGGTAAAAGTCGATATCGTCGTAGCCTTTGATTGGTGGAAGAGTCGTACAAACCACCACTAATGAATTCTCTTCGGTATTCTTTCTTAAGGCATCGATGCTCAGCGAAAAATGATCAGCCAATCGAATGAGCTCATCAGTGGTCAATGGGGTAGTGCCAGTTCTCTTTCGATAGAGGGAGGCCCTTGAACATCCGAGCACTTCCATGAGTTCTGCCGTGATTTTACGCTTACCTTTTGTGGAGCTAAAAATCTCGTCGAACAATTGTGTTTGGAATTCGTTCGGGCTATACATGGTTTTATACTTCAGAGCTAAAGTTAATTAATTGCACGAACCCTTGACTGCAACCCTCTCAGAATGTTCTGTTTTAGATAATATTTCTGGGCAAACAATAAGACTTGATGAGGAAACCACATCTTGAAGAAATCAAATTTTTTATCTATTGTGATGGTTACGAAATGAGAAACATTACCAACGTTTAATCGTGTTCTTCTTAAGGGTTTTGGAATATTGAGCTAATTACTATTTTTATAGTGTAAATAGTTGATATAATAAAAATACGGTAAAGCCGAACACCGTTGAAAAAAGTAGGCAAAAAGAATAGTTTAAGTCAAAAATGATATCAAAAGAACAAGTATTAGATGCTCAAAACCATTGGGGAGCTGGAGTAGTAAAAGTAGGGTCCCTAAAGGATAACAGATCTGAATGTGAATTAGCCGCAGGAGAGTTTGCAGATAATTTATATGCCTTCGAAAACGGACCGGTTTTATTCAAACCAACTAAGTGTGCCGAAGAACAATTCAGACCAACTAAAGCTCAAGCTGCCTCCTATTTTATTGCTGGCGATGACAGAGCATGCAGAGAAGATAAAGGTTTTGCTATCAACCCTTGGACTAAAGTTAGATTTGAAAACCACGGATTTATCCTTGAAGAGAAAAGGGCTTTAGCAATGGGGAATTACTTTTTCACTGACCTTGATGGGAATGAAACAAAAGTAGAGTATACTTTCGGATACAAACTTATCGATGGAGCTCTGAAAATTGATTTACATCACTCGTCGTTCCCATATACAAACGGTTAAGTCGCTATTGAACCCATCACAGGCTAGGGTCATCCAGATTTCCCATAGCGTATTGTGCATTGTGCCGCCAGGATAACTTGATGAGGTGGTAACTACAATTGGATTGATGCATCC
>DMQR01000024.1 GCA_003455605.1 Cryomorphaceae bacterium
ACTCCATATGCTCAAGCAGCTCAAGCTGAATTTGCAGCGGCGATGGCAGTATACGATTCCACAGATGCATATAACAATTCTTCAAAAAAAAGAATGAAGAAGGCGGCGAAGTTGCCACCATTAGTAAAGCCAGTAATGGACGATGTAACAGCCGAGCTTGTGGCGGTATTGGACAAGGCTGAAGAGTTGAAAACCAAATACCAGTTGAACGAGGAAGGCTATACTCTGATAGATAAGCGTAAAATCTCCAACAATGAAATTCGCCTTCGCAACATTGAAGCTGTTCAGCGCAACATCGAAAAAATCTTGAGTCCGCTATTGACTTGTGATAAGTTGGGTCGCATCTACAACGAAGAGTCGTTTGCAGCGAATAAAGACGATATAGAGTGGTTGAAGCGCGCGGGTAACATGTTGCAGAAAGAGCGCATGGACGACAAAGGTGATATGACTTCTTGTATAGATTTACCAGTATTCATAAAGATCGCCGAAACCTTATATGATGTCGAGCCAAGTGCATTGGCTGCTAGAAAAATGGCGAAATTAGATGTTATGAAAGAGGATTGGGCGATGGCTAAAAAATACTATCTCGAAGCCATTGAGCAGGAGGATGATTTGCGTCGTAAGGCCAATGACTACATGGGCTTAGCTTATGTCAATAACAAAATGGGTCTTTCAGGCTCTGCGAAGAGCAATTGTTTAGCTGCTGGTCAGTTGCGTAAAAACTGGGGTAACCCATACTTGTATTTAGCAACTATTTATGCCGAGGCAGCGGGTGATTGTGGTAGTAATGCCGTCGAGAAAAACGCAGTATACTGGTCGGCCATCAATAAGTTGAGCTACGCACGTAGTATCGACCCAGAAGTTGCAGACAAAGCGACGAAGTTGATAAGTGCTTACTCTCAAGCTGTACCAGATAAAGGTGTTGCTTTCCAGTTGGGTTATAAAGAAGGTGACCAAGTACGCATCGGCTGTTGGGTGAACGAAACTGTCACGGTAAAGTTCTACTAACAAGCTCCCGGAAAGAACTAAAGAATCCCTTGGGCCGTGCTCGAGGGATTTTCTTTTTTACGAAATTGGTCACATGAACCGTATAACATTCTTCTTTTTAAGCACCGCCATCCTACTTCTAGGAGCATGCCAGAATGCTGTGAAGGAAGTACAACAAGTCAGCGATTCACCGCGAAATTACCCTTTGAATGAACAGATTGGTGCGACCATTATCTACAGCGATTCTGGACAGAAAATGCTCGAGATTCATGCTGGTTTGGTTCAGGATTATGGTAATCAGGATCCCGCGTATGTATTCTTTGGAGACCGTATCAGGGTCCAATTTTATAACGGTAAAACCCTCACTTCCACAGTACTTGAGGCCGATACTGCGCGTCAACTCAAAGACGATGACCTTTGGGCCATTGGAGGAAACGTAGTGTTGACCAACGGCAAGGGCGAGCGTATGAAGACCGAGCGCTTGTACTGGGATAAAAAAGGGGAGCGCTTGTACAGCGACGCCAAGGTGCAAATTCGAACTGACGATCAGTTGATTACAGGCAAAGGATTTGAGGCAGACCAAGAATTCAATACCTATCGTATATTTAAGGTACAAGGAGAAATTACCATTAACGATGAATAGAGCTCTACGAATTGTAGAAGTATTGTGGCTAGGAGTGGCAGCAGTGAGCGCCGTAGAAGTGTATTTTGCTTGGGAACAATCGAATATGACGCGCAGCATTCAATTTAGCCTCTTCCTAGGCGTAGCCATTTTTATGTATTTCTTGCGTCGCCGATCACGCATTAAAGCAATGAACAAAGACTAGTGGAAATATTCGTTCCCATACTTCTAGCTATTTTCTTTTCTGCGCTATTCTCGGGGTTGGAAATGGCCTATTTAAGCATTAATAAACTCCACGTGGAACTAGAGCGTCAAAAAGGACGTTTGGCGTACAAATCATTGGGGTATTTAGTGGACCGCCCTGCTCCATTTATTGCGGCCATCTTGGTCGGAAATAATGTCGCCTTGGTATTGTACGGAAATTACATGCACCGATGGATGGAGCCCGTGTTTACAAGCTGGGGGGCTTGGGAATACCTCATCCTTTTGATAGAAACTTCCATTTCAACGATTGTCATTCTAGTACTTGCGGAGTTTTTGCCCAAAGCAGTATTCCGTCAAAATGCCGAAGGATTGATGAGCTGGTTGAGCATCCCCGCCTTCGTTTTGTATTGGGTTCTTCGTGTGCCTAGCGCGCTTATGTTGGGCATTAGCCAATTCTTTTTGCAATATGTATTCAGGCTGGAATTGGCAGAGGAAAATAATGCCTTTGGACGTGTGGAACTCGATCATTTTATTCGCGAACGCGTCTCTAATAATGTGGAGGGGGAATCTGATGTAGATCCTGAATTAGAAATCTTCAAAAACGCCCTGGAGTTCCCCGAAACCAAGGCGCGAGAATTCATGATTCCTAGAACTGAAATCGAGGGAGTGGAAGTTCAAACCACTCCGGAAAAGGTTCGCGAGATCTTTATCCACAGTGGATACAGCAAGCTTCTTGTCTACGAGGAAAATATCGATAAGATTATTGGGTATGTGCATGCTTTTGAGCTCTTCAAAAAGCCTGAAAATATACAACGCGTACTGCGCCCGTTGAGTTTCATTCCAGAAAGCATGAGGGCGGACGAGATCCTCAATCTTTTCACAAGAGAAAAGCGGAATATTTCTATCGTCCTTGACGAACACGGAGGTACGAGCGGGATGATTACCCTAGAAGATGTCATCGAAGAGATTTTTGGTGAGATTGAGGATGAGCACGATAGCGATGCTTTGCTCGAAAAGAAATTGGCCGATGGTGAATGGCTGTTCTCTGCCAGATTAGAGCTATCTGATCTCAATGAAAAATGGGACTTAGACCTCCCGGAAAGTGAAAATTACAACACCCTTGGCGGATACTTGCTCGATCTTTATGAGAGTATTCCAGAGAAAGGAACAGTGATTAGAACTGACCAATTTTTGTTCGTGGTTCAAAAAACCAAATCTAATCGGCTCGAAGAGGTACTTGTGAGGGCGAATTAATGCCCCCCATTGCTTATATTCGCAGACTCATTCATTTAATTGGAGAAACATGGCAACAATCGAACGCATTAGACAGCGCTCAGGATTATTGATCGTCATCGTGTTTGTCGCACTGATGGCCTTTGTACTTGGTGATTTATTCCGCTCTGGCGGATCGAAACTCTTCGGTGACCCGAACGTAGTGGGTTCTATCAATGGACGTGATGTAACACGTTTGGAACTCAGCCAGAAAATGGAAGAACTACGCGCTGGGAATCCAGAACAATATGCAAACACAAGCAGAGTTCAGCTGGCGAACTTCGTTTGGAACGCCATCGTCATGGATGAAGTTCTTGCGGCGGAGCTAGAAGCAGCAGGAATGTCTGTAAGCTCAGAGGAAATTGCTATAGATATCTTGAGTAATCCTAATGTGCGTCAAAATTTCTCGAACGAGCGAGGTCAGTTCGACCGTAACATGTTTAACAGTTACCTAAGCCAGGTACGTGCGAACAAAGATGCGAACGAGCAAATGACAGAAATGTGGGTCCAGTGGTTGGCCTTCGAAAATGCGGTCAGTAACCAAGCGAAAAATTTCAAGTATAACAATGCTATTGAAAAAGCTTTGTTTATGCCAACAGGATTGGCGGAAATTCAAACCTTGCGCGGTGATGCACAGCACCCAGCGCAATATGTATATGTTCCGTACATCGACGTAAACGAAGATGAAATCGAGGTAATAGAAGCAGATGCCAAAGCATATTACAAGAACAATAAAGATCAGTTTACTCAGAAAGAGGGCCGCAATATCGAATACATCAACTTCGAGATGGTGCCTTCAGATGCGGATCGCGATGCCGTCAAGGCAGAGATCGCTGGCCTCGCACTGGAATGGTTTAGCGTAGAGGACGATAGCGTCTTTGTGAATCTACACAGCGATGACCGTTTTGTATCAGAATACTTCACAGAGATGGAGCTTGTAGGTACAGGTCTTGATTCCTTGATTTCAGGTCAGGATATAGGTTTCCAAAAAGGGCCTATCGATCTAGGTTCAGCATATTCAGTATTGAAGTTAGTCGATAAGAAAGTCATTCCAGATTCAGTAGAAGCTCGTCATATCTTGATTCCATTCGCGGGGGCTACTCGTTCAGACGAGAGTGTGACTCGTTCACCAATGGAAGCTCAGGCAATTGCAGATAGCTTGTTCGAATACCTTGAAAGTAACCGCGGTGCCTTTGAAAGCATTAGCGAAGAGTTCTCTTCTGACGTTGTTGCAAAGGGTAAGGGTGGTAGTCTCGGCTACTTCAAGCGTGGTATGATGGCTAAGAACTTCGAAAATTTCTGTTTCTTCCAAAAAGAAGGTAAGCTGGGTTTAGTTCCTACCCAGTTCGGTTTCCATATTATCGAAATCACTGATCAAAAAGGCGATACAGAAGCATACAAAGTGGGTCAAATCACTCGTAATATCTTGCCTTCTGACGAAACTATTCAGACCATATATGCTGCAGCATCCTCTTATGCAGCGGATGCACAATCAGCAGATGATTACCGCGCCTTGGCTACAGAACGCAATCACTTCTTGCGTCCAGCACGTAACCTCGCCCGTATGGAAGAAGTGATTCCTGGTTTGGGTCAAAGTCGTCGCGTAGTTCGTTGGGCTTGGGACGAAGAGCGTGAATTAGGTAATATCGGTTTGTTGGAAAATGACGGTAAAGGATATGTCGTAGTCATCCTAACTGATATTCTTGAAGAAGGTACCGCTTCTTACGAGCAGGTGGCTGACCAGTGTATGGAAGGCGCTAAGAAGGAGGCGAAGAAAGATATCATCGAGGAGCAGATTGAGGCGGCATTGGCTAATGCAACAACGATCCAAGAAGTATCAGATGCCTTGGGTAAAGAAGTACGTAGCCTGAGCTTCCGTATCAACACTTCGAACATCGCAGGAATTGGTAATGAGGCTGAGGTAGTAGGTATGATTTGTGGCTTGGAGCCAGGTGTACTTAGTTCAACCCTTGCTGGAAATAATGGCATGTTCGTCGCAGTGACTTCAGCTGCTCAGCCTGCACCGGTCATTGATTACACGAACATGGCTCAAAACACTCAGCGTAGTTTGCGCTCTCTTGTAAATGTTCAAGCGTACAAAGCGCTGCAAGATAAAACTAAGATTGATGATCAACGCTACTTGATGTTTTAATCGAGGTAGAGGAAAAATTTAGATCTTTAATAACCCCCTGCGACTGGAAGTAGGGGGTTATTTTATGCTATTAAAGTCGGTTCCACCTCTCGGCGTCAAGCTTGACGAAGATGAACAATAAGATCGTGAAGCCCCATAGGGAAGATCCGCCGTAACTAAAGAAAGGCAATGGGATACCGATTGTCGGAACTAGACCTATAGTCATTCCGATATTGATGATCCAGTGGGTAAACAACATCACCGCAACGGCGTATCCATAGACTCTCGAGAAAGTGTCTTTCTGTTTATCGGCTAGCCAAATGATACGCCCAATAAGTAGCGCGAAGAGCCCCATTAATAGCGTGGCACCCAAGAAGCCCCATTCTTCCCCAATGGTACAAAAGATGTAATCTGTACTTTGAGCAGGGACAAAGTTAAGTTTGGTTTGAGTACCGCCTAAAAAACCCTTACCAGTCCACCCGCCGGAGCCGATAGCAATGAGACTCTGTAAGGTGTTATAGCCGGCACCACTAGGGTCATTTTCGAGGCCCAATAGCACGCGAATGCGCACTTGCTGGTGGGGGGCAAGGATGTTCTCCATGACTTGGGCCACCGCAAAAACAGTAGTAGAGGCAAAAGCAAGGGCGAGGCCATTTAGCAGAAAATATAAACGTTTCTTGGGCAGGATCAGCAAGGTCAGAACCGATAGCCCTGCGAGGGTGAGGAGGGTCCACTTCAACGGGAACATGAGTCCTATAATGCTCAGGGCGACTCCGGCCAGGGCGATGCCGATGTAATAACCGGGCATGCCTTCGCGATAGAGTACGAGGATAAGGCTTATGAAGACTAAGCTAGAACCGATATCGGGTTGCAAGCTAATGATCAGAGCAGGGAGGATAAAGATTGAAGCAGCGATCAATCTATTGGGCCAGCTCTTTATGTTAGTACGCGGTAAGGCAAGATAGTAACCCATCATGAGGGCAGTAGCAAACTTGGCCAATTCCGAGGGCTGCAAGC
>DMQR01000186.1:0-6421 GCA_003455605.1 Cryomorphaceae bacterium
AAAAGGGGCAGCTGCAAGCACGGCGCAACTTCCAAGCCTGTGGAAATGCTTGGGCCGTAAGCAATGTGCAGTATGCCGCCAACGCCGATGAGGAAATGGCCGCACTGTCCAACTTTGATCCTAAGCAAACCGCTATCGTACCACAGCAATACGCTTCAGAATTGGGCGGTAAAACCGACTTTGCACCAGCCCAAATAAAGCTGACTACCTACGACCCAAAATTCTTGGAGTACAGCTTCGAAGGTGATGATGCCTTTGTAGTATTCTCAGAGATCTACTACGTAGGTTCCGACAACGATTGGCAAGCCTATATCGATGGTAAAGCATTGGACCACCTCCGTGTGAACTACCTGTTGCGTGGCCTTCAAGTGTCTGCAGGTAAACATACCATTACCTTTGAATTCGCTCCCAAGTCCTACTATATGGGACGAAAGATCAACTTCGCAGGTTCAGGTATACTCCTACTACTATTAGGATGGATGGGCTGGAAACAGCGCAAGGAAGCATAAAAAATCCGCCCTCGGGGCGGCTTTTTTATTTCAATATCTCTGTAAGCAGGCGCCTGGCCTGCGTATCCCGAGCATAATCAGTCATGTGAGACGCCTCTATTCTTGGTGATCCATTTTCGTAATGCTGTCGAACGTATTGAGCAATGGCTGCTTTATCCGAATAATCAAAACATTGCCCCGCTCCCGCATTATGAATGATGCGGGCTGCGTCACCTGCCGTGGGACCTAATCCTAAAATAGGGTTACCGGCGCCCAAGTAATCGAAGAGCTTCCCTGGAATGTGGCCGGTGGCACTGGCAACATTTGGTAATAAAAACAGCATCATGTGACAATCGAGCAATTTTTGATTCAATGTCGCTTTAGGAATATATTCCTCAAAGGTCACTTCGATGTGATCGCCTCCTTGTGCTAAATCATCAGCACTTTTGCCGTCCCAAGACCCCACCACCTTGATACACATGGGAAAGCTCAAGGTGTTCAGCGCTGTGACCAATTCTGATACAGGGTATTGTGCTGCCAATGTTCCAGCATAGAGTAATGTAAAGACTTCAGGACGCTGAGGCTTCAATGATGCGAAATCCTCCGGATCAAAACCGTTGGTCAGCGTATACACACTACCTTTAGGCAGCCCGCTCTTTTTCTCATATAACTCGCTCCAGCTGGGACTCACGCTAATCAGGGCATCACAGCTCGAAAACACGTGACGCTCCAACTCCTTCTCAAACCAGCGCGTAAGTGCGGTAGGATAAAACTTGCGGTAATAATAAATATCGGTCCATGGATCTCTGAAATCTGCGATCCATTGTATGCCTATATTCCTTTGGAGTTTGAGTCCAATTAATTGGGTACTGTGGGGCGGCGATGTTGTAATCCAATGGTTTACGCCATGCGCTTGAACAATATTCACAGCTGCCGCATAGGCATGAGCGTTCCAACCTTTACGTGCATCTGGAACAAAGAAATTTCCTCGAACAAACCTGGCCACTTTCTGTAAGAAGCTCACTTTCGCTTCTTCCCCAGAAAAACCGCTGAAGGGTACGGATTTCTTACCCGTAACCTTTTTGTATGCGCCGAACTTCTCTGAAGTATCGGTGCGGTGAACCGTGATGTTCGGATGCACCTCATCCAACAGTCCTTCATCGTGAAGCGGATACGTGGCCTTGTCAGCATCGACCGTCACCACATGTAATTCCACCCCTTCCCTAGCCAAGTATTTACTAAGCTTAAGCCAGCGTTGAACGCCCGGGCCTCCCGCGGGAGGCCAATAGTAGGTGATGATGCCTAATTTTTTCACTTCTCGTCGTCTTTGACTTCTTCGTAATCCACATACTCACCCACATTCTTAGAGAATGTGCTGCTCTTCTTTTTCGGTGAAGACGTTGTAGGACTGGAAGGTCTGCCGCCCCCGAAAAATCTATCGAGCCATCTGAAGATGAAATAGGCAATTACCGTTAGGGCTATAAAACGAAGCATGGAGGCAAAAATTTTTGTTAAGATAAAAAAGAATCCCAGCGCCATGGGCACTGGGATTTCCGTTTACGAACTGTTTCCTTAGCGGCTCAAGTAGAGGCTTCGCTCGCTGTATAATTTTCTGAAGGTCGAATCCTTCAAGTCTTTGATAAAGTGAATGGCTTCACCCGTTGATTTCATTTCAGGGCCTAGGGCCTTATTTACATTGGGGAATTTGTTGAAGCTGAAAATAGGAATCTTTACTGCATACCCATCTAATTCAGGATTAAAGGCGAAGTCAGAGACCTTCTTTGTACCTAACATTACCTTTGTCGCGTAATTCACATACGGCTCACCGTATGCCTTACAGATGAACGGTACGGTACGAGAAGCACGCGGGTTTGCTTCAATTATATATACTACATCGTCCTTGATAGCGAACTGGATGTTTATTAACCCCTTGGTCTGAAGAGCCTTGGCAATATTTACCGTGTGTTCTTCAATCTGCTGCATCACCAATGGACCCAGGTTGAACGGTGGCAATACTGCTGAACTATCTCCCGAATGAATACCACAAGGCTCAATATGCTCCATAATTCCGATGATATAGGCATTCTCCCCATCACAGATGGCATCTGCCTCTGCTTCTATGGCCCCGTCAAGGTAATGATCTAGTAATACACGGTTTCCCTCAAACTCTTTGAAAAGGTTCACTACGTGACGCTCTAGTTCAGCTTTATTTATGACGATTTTCATTCCTTGACCACCTAATACATAAGAAGGTCGAACGAGAATTGGGAATCCGAGATTATCCGCGATATCCAATGCCTCATCTGCATTCGTAGCTACATCAAATTTTGGATAAGGGATGTTGATTTCTTTCAAAAGCGTAGAGAAACGACCACGGTCTTCAGCCAAATCCAGTGCATCGAATGAGGTACCGATGATTTCAATACCGTAACGGCTCAACTTTTCCGCTAGCTTCAATGCCGTCTGACCTCCGAGCTGTACAATAACTCCTCTTGGTTTTTCGTGCAGAATAATGTCGTAGATGTGCTCCCAAAATACCGGCTCGAAGTACAACTTATCTGCGGTATCGAAATCTGTACTTACGGTTTCTGGGTTACAGTTGATCATGATGGTCTCATAGCCCTCTTCACGAGCGCTCAATACCCCATGAACGCAGCTGTAATCAAACTCAATCCCTTGACCTATACGGTTGGGACCAGAACCAAGAACGACAATCTTTTCACGGTCTGTCACCACACTTTCATTCTCGATAATCTCCACACCGTCTGCTGTAACAAAGGAGTTTTCAAATGTCGAGTAATAATATGGTGTCTGTGCAGGGAATTCCGCCGCACAAGTATCCACTAATTTCCATACACGGTTGATGCCTAAATCTGTACGCTTACTGTGTACTTGACTTTCCAAGGCATGAATCATGTGTGCGATTTGACGATCCGCAAAACCTTTCATCTTGGCCTCAAGGATCAAATCCTTCGGCAATGAATCCAATGTGTGTTTTTCGATCTCACCTTGAACACGAGCTAAATCCTCAATCTGCTTGAGGAACCACATATCTATTTTGGTGATATCGTAAATGGTACGGAGTGGAATGCCCATTTGGATCGCGTCGTATATGACGAACAATCGATCTGAAGAAGCATATTCTAATTTGTGGAGGATAGTATCCTGGTCCGTTAATCCTTTGCCATCTGCACCCAGACCATTACGTTTGATTTCCAAGCTCTGTGCAGCTTTATGAAGTGCTTCTTGAAAACTTCGGCCAATTCCCATGACCTCGCCTACGGCCTTCATTTGAATGCCTAAACGGGTATCAGCGCCTTCAAACTTCTCGAAGTTCCAACGCGGGATTTTCACAATAACATAATCCAAGGTTGGCTCGAAGTAAGCGGTTGTGGTCTTCGTTATTTGGTTATTGAGTTCATCAAGAGTATACCCAATTGCCATCTTCGCCGCCACTTTAGCAATAGGATATCCGGTGGCTTTGGACGCCAAGGCCGAAGAACGGCTTACACGAGGATTAATCTCAATCGCAACGATATCTTCTTTTTCATTCGGGCTTACTGCAAACTGAACATTACAGCCTCCTGCAAAGGTTCCGATACTGCGCATCATTTTGATGGCCATATCGCGCATCTTTTGGTACGTAGTATCGCTCAAGGTCATCGCCGGTGCCACCGTAATAGAATCACCCGTGTGGATTCCCATAGGATCCATGTTCTCAATGGAACAAATGATGATTATGTTGTCGTTCTTGTCACGAAGCAACTCAAGCTCGTATTCCTTCCAACCAAGCAAGGCCTTATCAATCATTACCTCGTGAATTGGACTGATTTCCAATCCACGACTCAATGCATCATCAAACTCCTCAGGTGTGTGTACAAAGGTCGCACCCGCTCCACCTAGGGTAAAGGAAGCGCGAACACACAATGGAAAACCGAACTCCTGAGCGGTTTCCTTACCACGCAAAAATGACTTTGCGATACGTGAAGGTGCCATCGGAATATCGATTTGCTCCATT
Organism: Cryomorphaceae bacterium; assembly: GCA_003455605.1. GTDB lineage: Bacteria > Bacteroidota > Bacteroidia > Flavobacteriales > Schleiferiaceae > UBA10364. The sequence continues at coordinate 4,507 of DMQR01000186.1, forward strand.
AATTTACGGAACTCATCACGGTCCTCTGTAATATTAATGGCATCAATATCTACACCAATGATGCGCACATTGTGCTCTTCCCAAACTCCATGTTTATCTGCATCGATACACAAGTTCAAAGCCGTTTGACCACCCATAGTCGGCAGTACTACATCAATATCTGGATGTATTTTGAGGATTTCCTCGATATTTTCCACGGTCAATGCTTTTAGATAGATGTTATCGGCGATAACCTCATCTGTCATGATGGTGGCTGGATTAGAATTGATGAGTGTTACTGTGATTCCTTCTTCTCGAAGGCTTCGTGATGCTTGGGATCCGGAATAGTCAAATTCACAGGCTTGACCAATTACGATAGGACCAGACCCAATGATAAGGACGTGTTTGATGGTTTTGTCTTTCGGCATGTGCTTTTAAGATTTGTACAAAGTTAGGTGTGGATTAGACCAAAAAAAAGGTGTTGCTTTCGGCAACACCTATATCTTATCAAAAGGTTTTGAACATTACCCTTTGTAGTTTCCTTTATCACTAACAGTCAAGCTCTTGCGACCTTTTGCACGACGAGAAGCCAGCACCTTGCGGCCATCTGCTGATTCCATTCTTGAGCGGAATCCGTGCTTGTTTTTGCGTTTTCTATTGCTGGGCTGGAATGTGCGTTTCATAACAATATTAATTACCCGATTATCTTCGGGGTGCAAATATATAGTAGAGTTTGTATTTAACAATCCCAGTGAAACCAAATTTTAAAAAAAGTTTAAGCAGAGCAAGCCACAACAGAACACCATGAGAGATTTGGCCTATTACAGAAAAATGATTCTATCCCATTTATTCTCACTACCTTCGCCGCTGAAATTAGGAGGCGTCTATCTTTCCAATGGCAGGGAACTTTTAACTGGGAAGCGCTGACGTCCAAGTGGCGCACCCAGCGGAACTGGGTAATTAAACCAGGGCTAAGTCCCGACATTATGGAAACCTTTAAAGACAGCGGTCTTCACCCTCAAATTGTAAAGGGTGTAGATGCACTCGGGTTTGTTGAACCGACCCCAATCCAAAAGATGAGCATTGAACATTTGCTCGAGAACACCACGGATTTAATCGCATTTGCACAAACAGGAACTGGTAAGACAGCAGCATTCTCGTTGCCTATCCTCCATCAGCTTGAAGAAGATGTACAGCATGTTCAGGCTATTATTTTGGCACCTACGCGTGAGTTATGTTTACAAATCGCAACCGATATAAAGTCATACTCGAAGTTCATACCAGTAAAAGTTACTGCCGTTTATGGCGGTGCTCCCATTACCAAGCAAATCAAAGAATTACAACAACGCCCACAAATCGTTGTGGGCACTCCAGGGCGTACGCTAGACTTGATTGATCGCAGAAAACTACGCATCGAAAACGTTCAGTTCTTGGTGTTGGATGAGGCAGATGAAATGATGAGCATGGGCTTCCAAGATGAATTGGACGCTATTCTTGCCAACACCCCAGAATACAAGCAGACCCTTTGTTACAGTGCCACCATGCCTGATGGCATGAAAAAACTGACCAAGAAATACTTACATAATCCCAAGGAAATTTCTGCGGGTAAGCGCAACATTTCTGCGAGCAACGTAAGCCACGAGCTTTATGTCGTTAGTGCCAAGCATACCTACGAAGCGATGAGACGCATTATGGACTTCAATCCTGATATGTACGGAATTGTCTTCTGTAGAACGCGTCGCGAAACACAGAGCATTGCTGAAAAATTAATAACAGATGGGTATCGAGCAGAAGCGTTGCATGGTGATTTGAGCCAAGCACAACGCGACGAGGTTATGAATCGCTTCCGCAACCGTAAGTTAAACGTGATGGTCGCCACCGATGTGGCCGCACGCGGGATCGACGTTAACGAATTAACCCATGTAATCAACGTAAA
>DMQR01000186.1:6809-7776 GCA_003455605.1 Cryomorphaceae bacterium
GCTGGATCTTCAGGAATTTCGATTGTCATTACACACGGTAGAAATATGCGCAAGGTGAAAAACCTTGAACGGATTATCGGCAAGGAATTCGAGCAGAAAAAAGTACCTACTGGTGAAGCCATTTGTGAAATCAAAATTGGACAAGCCATAGACGAATTGGTAGAATTTGAATTCGCCAATGAATTAGATCCAATGTTGTTGGACAACGCCATGGATAAACTGGCCCACCTCAGTAAAGGAGAACTCATCGAACGATTCCTAGGTCATGAAACTTCATTGATTTTGAGTCGTTACCGCGGAGCGCGCGACATTAACGAGCAACCGAAGAAATTCAAGGAGCATGGTTCACGCAGATCTGGCGGTGGAGAAGAAGGGTTTAAGTCCATAGTAGTTGATCTAGGCTACCGTCAAAACGTGAATCCAAGTCGTTTGATCGGATTGATCAACGATTCCATGGAAGGGAAGAAAATCCGCATTGGGAAGATTGATATGGATAAAACCTTCACTCGCATCGATGTAGAAGAGCGTTTTGCGGTGGAAGTTGCCGTACGATTGAACGGTGCTAAAACAGGTTCTTATGTGGTCAATGCCTACTTCGAAGAAGGCTCAGGCTATAGCGGTGGTGCTTCAGTCACCAAACGTCGTCAAAAGCGCGAGCGTATCTCTAGTGGCAAGAAATCCCGAAGTGATTATCGTCCGAAAAAGCGACGCGACGAGAAAGGTGGTGATTTCAGAGGCAGCGATGAACGGCGTCCACGCCGCCGTGACGACCGCCCTTCTTTTGATTCAGATCAGTCACGCTCGCGTGGTGGATACGGAGGAGCAAGAGGCGAAAGCAGAGGCCGCTCGAAGGGTAAACCAGGTGGAAAACGAAATAAGAAGTACTAAACTTTCCTATATTTTAGGCGTATGAAAACAGCTTGGATTACAGGAAGCAGTGGCGGGATAGGTAAGGCTATGGCGATGG
>DMQR01000211.1 GCA_003455605.1 Cryomorphaceae bacterium
AACAAGGTGCGCAGTTTGTTTGTAGCCAATGAAATAAAGGCGAAAACGAAGCTCTCTTTTAACAATCTGAAGTAGGTGCGCACAGGGGATCGGATTTCCCTCAAAATTAGCGTATTTCATAGAGATTCTGCGGAGCGAAAACCTTACTTTTGTCCTTTCTCAAATTTTCCACTTAAAACCCGCTGCTTCATGCGTATCAAAAACGCCTTGATTTCTGTTTTTCACAAGGACGGATTAGGTCCTATCGTCGATGCCCTTAATGCCATGGGAACAACCATTTATTCTACCGGTGGAACACAGGCTTTTATTGAAGACCGCGGCATTTCGGTGGAACGCGTCGAGGATCTTACCTCTTATCCTTCTATCCTTGGAGGACGAGTGAAAACCCTTCATCCCAAAGTCTTTGGAGGCATTTTAGCAAGAAGAGATCACGAAGGCGATCAAGCGCAAATGGGCGAATACGATATCCCATACATGGATTTGGTCATTGTGGACCTATATCCATTTGAAGCTACCGTTGCTTCTGGAGCATCAGAAAAGGATATTATTGAGAAAATCGATATCGGCGGTATTTCGTTGATTCGTGCGGCAGCAAAAAACTTTAAAGACTGCTGGATTATTTCCAACATGGGGCAATATGAAGATGCTCTTCAAGTGTTACAGTGTGACGAAGGTGCGACACTTGAAGTCCGTCGCAGATATGCACTCGAGGCCTTTGACGAGAGTTCAAATTATGATACGGCCATCTACCGTTACTTCGCCGGGGACCGCCTCGATCTCAAAATCAGCGGACGCCAAAAGCAAATCCTTCGCTACGGTGAAAACCCTCATCAGGAAGCAGCGTACTATGGAAATCTTGATGACGCACTGGAACAAATTCACGGCAAGGCATTAAGCTACAACAACCTACTTGATATTGATGCTACTGTGAACCTCATCCGGGAATTCAGCGAAACCACTATTGCGATTATCAAGCATAACAATGCTTGCGGGTTGGCCACACGCCCTACGCTAGCACAGGCTTGGCACGACGCCCTAGCAGGTGATCCGGTAAGCGCCTTCGGTGGAGTTATTGCTGCAAACCGCGTTGTAGATAAAGCGACGGCCGAAAAGATGAATACCTTGTTCTTTGAAGTATTGATGGCACCTGGATATGATGAGGATGCTCTCGAGATCTTGAAGAGCAAAAAGAATAGAGTGCTACTAATCCTCAAGGATTATACAATCCCTGCATTCAATGTCCGTACAGTACTCAACGGCACCTTGGTTCAAGCCGGAGATACAAAGACGGAAACGAAAGCGAACATGGAAACGGTGACTAAAGTAGCGCCAACAGAAGAGCAGCTAGAAGACCTCGTATTCGCTGCAAAGATTTGTAAGCATACGAAGTCTAATACCATTGTGCTTGCCAAAGACGGTCAATTGCTAGGCTCAGGAACGGGCCAAACCTCACGTGTTGATGCTTTGAACCAAGCGATAGAGAAAGCGCAGCGCTTTGGTTTTAGGCTTAAAGGAGCCGCTATGGCTTCTGATGCCTTCTTCCCATTTCCTGACTGTGTGGAGATCGCCGATAATGCTGGAATAACCTGTGTGATTCAGCCCGGAGGATCTATTCGCGACAAGGAAAGCATCGACTATTGTGATGCACACGGCATGACGATGGTTACTACAGGAATCCGTCATTTCAAACACTAATTTTTCTTACCTTGTTCTCCTATGGGTTGGTTTAATTTCATGACAGAGGATATAGCTATTGACCTTGGTACGGCCAATACACTGATCACATACCAAGATAAGGTAGTAGTGGACTCCCCCTCTATTGTTGCTCAAGACCGTCGAACCGGTAAGGTTATTGCTGTCGGGCAAGAAGCTCGTCAAATGCACGGTAAAACGCACGAAAACATCAAAACTATCCGTCCGTTGAAAGATGGGGTGATTGCGGATTTCGAGGCATCCGAATTCATGATTCGTGAATTGATTAAGGGAATACCAGAATTCAAAAAACGTCTTTTTCCTCCTAGCTTGCGTATGGTAATATGTATCCCTTCAGGTATTACCGAAGTTGAAAAGCGAGCGGTAAGAGATAGCGCAGAACGGGCTAATGCCAAGGAAGTCTACCTCATACATGAACCTATGGCTGCAGCTATCGGTATTGGGGTAAATGTACTTGAACCAAAGGGAAATATGATTATCGATATCGGCGGTGGTACTACCGAGATCGCAGTAATGGCCATGGGAGGTATCGTTTGTGATAAGAGTGTTAAGGTAGCCGGAGATGTCTTTACCAATGATATTGCACTCTACATGCGTTCACAGCACAACTTGTACGTGGGTGAAAGAACTGCAGAAAACATCAAGATCGCTGTTGGTGCCGCCATAGAAGATTTAGAAGATGCGCCTGAACCATATTCTGTTCAAGGACGTGATTTGCTTACAGGTAAGCCGAAACAAGTCCAAGTAGGTCACGAGGAGGTTAGTCGTGCCTTAGAGAAGAGTATTACCAGAGTGGAAGATGCGGTAATGGAAGCATTGAGTAATACGCCGCCAGAATTGGCTGCGGATATTTACAACTCTGGTATCTATCTAGCGGGTGGAGGCTCCATGCTGCGCGGACTAGACAAGCGTATTTCTACAAAAACCGACCTTCCTGTATACGTTGCCGAAGATCCACTTCGTGCGGTAGTACGTGGAACGGGTATTGTATTGAAAAATCTCGAGCATTTCAAGACCATCCTACAGAGCTAATAGAATACGATGAGGCAACTGATACTTTTTCTTTCGAAGTATCGAAACACTTTGCTGCTCATTGTGTTGATTGGTCTTTCATTATTCAGGCACACCAAAAAAAATCCTGTAGCAGAGCATCGAATTAATTCCATGGGCTTTGGAACCATTGCTGGCATTCAAAATTCTTTGAATAGCTGGAAAGGATATTGGGCACTTAAATCTGTAAATGAAGAATTGGCAAGAGAAAATGCTGCACTTCGTGCAAGCATATATGGAGGTAATAAGCCAGCCTTTCAAACGAACGAGGCCTATGATTACATTCCAGCTCAAGTCATAGAATACAGCTACAACAAGCGTAATAACTACATGCTACTAAATGTTGGATCATTCGAAGGCATAAAGCCTGGTATGGGTGTCATTTCTGCACAAGGCTGGATTGGTACTGTAGTGGAGACCAGCAAAAACTTTAGCTCTATCATCCCTTTACTCCATTCCAAGGGAAGCATTGGCGCTCGGATTCCAGGTAAAGGATTGGGTGAACTTTATTGGGAAGGTAGTGATTACCGCAGCGCGGAACTTTTTGATGTGCAACGCGAACATCCCCCAATGTCTGGGGACACTGTATATAGCTTTACTCGGGCTAGTGTTGCTCCACCAGTGGTAGCAGGTTTAGTAGAAAGTGCTACGCAAAATCCCGAAGACCTCACCTGGATTGCTAAGGTGAACTTGAGTCATGACTTTGCAAATATGACTTGGGTTTATGTGTGTAGACTGCACCAGCAAGAATCTCTAGACTCACTAAACCATCCAACGTTATGAATTCATTGAGACTCTTGTTGGCCTCCATCGGCGTAGTGCTTTTTCAGTGGGCGTTCTTGCAAGGATTGCCTCTGAGTCAATACGGCAACCCTTATATATACATTTGGGTACTGATGTTATTACCTCAACCCATGAGCCGCCAACGCCAATTCCTTATTGCCTTCCTTTTAGGCAGTATTATGGATAGCTTCGAACAGAGTGGTGGTGCTCACAGTCTAGCTTGTCTCATGCTCATTTTGGCAAAACCTTCTCTAGAAAATGCCCTTCTTGGTTTTAGAAAACCTGAAGAAGATGAGGGATTAGCCTCTCTCCCATTGGGTGCATTCTTAACTACTGCCGGAATACTGGTGGTTTTGCACCATCTGTTTCTCTTTATCATGGAGAATTATGGCCTGCAGCATTTGGATACTGTGCTCATTCGCACCTTGGTCTCCTCCCTTATTACCCTGCTCCTACTCGTCATACTTCACGGCTTAACCGCGAGACGATATGCGAAAAAATAATGTCTTCTACCTTGGATTAATCCTGATTTTGTTGGTCTTCTTGGTCCGATTATTCCAAGTACAAATCCTTAATGACGATTATGCCGCGCGAGCTGAGCGTAATGCCACTGCTGCCGAGAAACTCTACGCTCCAAGAGGCTATATTTATGACCGCAATGGGAAGTTGATGGTCGGGAACTCGCCCGCCTACGATTTGATGGTCAGTCCATATTTGATAGAAGAATTGGACACATTTGCACTATCCAATCTTCTGGGACTTGAGGACGCAGAAATCAAGGAGCGCCTGCTTGCAGCCAAGCGCTATAGCCATTTCCGCAGTAGCATGTTCATGAAAATGCTTTCCAAGAAGGAATATACTAAAATCAATAGCGAGCTCAAAAGGTTCGCCGGTTTCCACGTGCAAAAACGCATACTTCGCTATTACCCGAAAAAGGGCGGCGCCAACGTTGTCGGCTTCATCGGCGAGGTGAATACAGATTACATCCGATCCTATCCAGAATACAGCATGGGAGATTTGGTCGGTAAAAGCGGCATCGACAAGAGCTATGAGCAGGCCTTGAAGGGCACACAAGGCAAACGATTTTATACTGTGGACCACCGCAATAGAAAATTGGGCAACTGGAAAGATGGCGCCTTTGACGAACTCCCAACTCCTGGCGTCGACCTAGTCAGCAGCATCGACCTTGACCTGCAGCTCTATGGAGAAAAACTAATGCATGGCAAGCGCGGCTCCATCGTTGCCATCGAGCCAGAGAGCGGTGAGATTTTGGCTATGATTACCTCACCTAACTATGATCCCAACGATCTCGTAGGGCGCATTCGTAGTCAAAACTACACGGCCCTTTATTACGACTCCATCAACAAACCATTGTTTGATCGAGGAATCTTGGCAGAATACCCTCCCGGCTCTCCCTTCAAACTTATCGGGGCCTTGGTAGGCCTGCAAGAAGGCGTAATTACTCCCCGCACAACCATGACCTGCTACGATGGCTTTCACTATGACGAACTCCATGTGACCTGCCACTGTAAAGGAGGATCGCTGGATTTAAAAAAGGCCATTTCGGAAAGCTGTAACAACTACTTCTGTTCTGTCTACCAACGCACCGTAGATAAAGGCGGTAATTCCCGAGAAGGACTTGAGCGCTGGAGCGAGCATGTGAAAAGCTTTGGATTAGGAAAATTCTTGGGAAATGACCTACCTACAGGTCGTCGCGGTAATATCCCTGATACCGCCTATTACGACAGATTCCTTGGCTATAAAGGTTGGAAAGGTGTAACCTCCGTGAGTAATGGTATAGGGCAAGGAGAATTGGTCGCGACTCCCATTCAAATGGCCAACATGGTTGCCGCCATTGCCAATCGCGGATATTTCCATACCCCGCATATCATCAAGCGTATTGGCGATGAAAGATCCATAGATAGCAACTTCAACGTTCGTCGCCACACCACGGTTGATTCAATTCACTTCCCAGTAGTTGTAGACGGGATGTTCGAAGTATTCGAATATGGAACCGCAAGAGGCGCACGCATACCTCATATTACACAATGTGGTAAGACGGGAACAGCTCAAAATCCACACGGACAGGACCACAGTATTTTCGTGAGCTTTGCGCCGAAGGACAATCCTAAGATCGCACTAGCGGTCATCATCGAAAATGGGTATTGGGGATCGCGTTGGGCTGCACCTATTGCAAGTCTAATGACAGAAAAGTACCTCACTGATACCATTACGCGTCCTACCCTCGAACTTCGCATGATTGAAGGAAATCTTCATGACGAGTACAAGGCGCAACACAAAGCCATTTATGGCGAAGATTCCACCTACATTCCAAATTTCTAATGGCAAGAACACGAAGTCGAAATAGAATTAAAGTGGATTGGGTCGTCGTACTAACCTATGCAGTACTGGTCTTTTGGGGGTGGATCTCCATCTACGCTGCCGTTTTCAACGAGGAGGCTGGAAACATTGTTAATCTCACACAGGAATATGGGAAGCAAGGCATGTTTATAGCCACAAGTTTAGCGATTATTGCGGCTATTTTGGTGTCCAATTATCGCCTGTGGACAAACTTCGCCCCCCTATGGTATGCACTGACCATACTATTACTCATCGGAGTACTACTCGTTGGGAAAAAAATAGGCGGTGCCCGAAGTTGGTATGGCATAGGTGGATTTAGCTTGCAGCCCTCGGAATTGGCCAAGTTTGCTACTGCCCTCATGATGGGTTACTATCTTGCCTTACCGCGTACTAACATAAAGAGCTGGCCCAATAGATT
>DMQR01000197.1 GCA_003455605.1 Cryomorphaceae bacterium
CTCCCAACCGCGGGCCGGGCCGTAGGTTTCAAAAGCGCTGTGTAAGGCAGTGAATTCTTCACGGATTTGGGCGTGATCGTCGGTAAATGTGGCCATGCCCATCAACCCGCGAACACGGACGTTCGGGTATTGTCCCAACGTTTCTACGATCTGCGCAAGCTCGTCCATATCAAAACCAAATTTGGTATCCTCTTGGGCAATGTGAACCTGCAACGTACAATCAATAACGCGTCCCACCTTCGCGGCCTCTTTATTTAGGCCAGCTAAGACTTTTGGTCGGTCCACCCCGTGAACGAGATGTACAAAGGGGGCTATGTATTTGATTTTATTGGTCTGAATATGACCGATCATATGCCAATGGATATCCTTAGGCATTACCTCATACTTCTGCACCATCTCTTGGATTTTATTCTCCCCAAAATGGCGCTGATTCGCGTTGTAAGCTTCCATAAGCAACTCCACCGGCTTGGTCTTGCTGACCGCGATGAGTGTGGCTTTAGGGCCAATTTTAGTATGTAAATACTCTAATGATTGTGCTATGGTCATTTGAACACATGAAGCAATAAACCGCTTCGTAGTTTAGGCTCAATATACGTGCTCTTTGGAGGCATTGACCCCCTATTCTCAGCTATTTCTTTCAATAGTTTTACACTAACTGGTGGCAACCTGAACCCTAGATTATACCCCCGTTTTCTCATCGCGCCGCTCCTATCAGCCTCGCTCTGTCGCACGTAACTCAACCTGCTATCGTTACGCTCATCATGCACCTCAAACAAGGGCTTCAAAATACTGTCTAGTAATAACTGCGTGGCCAATACCTCATCTACCTCCTTATCCTTATGAATCAAGCCGTACCATCGGCCTTCCCAGTACATTTCGAAATTATGCTCGCCAAGCTCTGAGCTTGGCCCTTCGAGCGGTACCACTGAATATTCAGCGTCTAAATCATTCAAATCAAAAACTCGGTCTTCTAACTTCATCCAGCGCTCAAAGGCTTGTATGCTCAGCTGTTTTTCACTCATGAACATGCATAAAACCCCCTGGGCCAATGGATTATCCGGCCTGCCCTCAGCTACCCTCACCGAAGAGGCTAACCTGTGGTGCCCGTCGGCAATATATTTGGCGCCTGCCTTGGTAAAAAACTCTTGCAGCACAACTACCCATTTCTCGGGCACAGGCCACAGTTGGTGTAAATAGCGATCTGTGGAGGAAAATTCATATTCCGGACGGTCATCCTGAACCTCAGCCAAACACCGTTCGTAGGCCTCGTTTACCGAACCGAAAACGAGTACTGGCTCGGCTTGGAATCCCGTGGTATCAAGATATTTCTCAAAGAGCTTTTCCCTACGTTCCAATGTTTTCTCGTGTGGTAATGTCTTGCCTTGGGCCACACTATCCGCATCCAACAAACCGATTACCCCTAGGAATTCATGAGTCGGTGTCTTTTGACGGTATAAATAATAGGTGGCCAATTCTTCCTGCAAGAACACCCCTTCCTGAATAAAAAAATCAAATCGCTCACGCACCGCCTCAAAACGACGTTCGTAACTCGCCTCAGGCAAAGCACTGGGATTGATGACGTGCAAGAAGGTATATGGGTTGTTTTCAAGCTTATCTTCAAGCTCGTAAGGCTCGTAGCTGATGTACGAACGTGTTGCAACCAAATACGCCTTGTCCCGCGTAGGACGTGTGGCTTTGAAGGGATGTAACATGTTGGTGGTTCTCTTTGGGTCCCTCCAAGGTACGCCGACCGGACAACATTCCCCAACAAAAAAGCCCCGCTCCGCGGGGCTTTTTTAAGAATCCTAAAATTTTTCCCTTATGCTTCGCCTGCCAGGGCGTCGATGTGCGCCGCAAGTTCAGTTCCGATGCGGTCTTGTGCCTCACTTGTTGCAGCACCAATATGTGGTGTCAAGCTGATCTTTCCGTTCATCAACACCTTAATGGCTGGGGTTGGCTCGTTTTCGAACACATCCAATCCAGCACCGGCAACCTTGCCGCTTTCTAGGGCATCCAACAACGCCTCTTCATTGATCACACCTCCACGAGCTGCGTTCAATAAGAATACGCCGTCCTTCATCTTGGCCAGTTCTGCCTCACCGATGAGATCCCCACCTGGTACGTGCAGTGAGATGAAATCACTCTCTGCCAACACGCCTTCGAATCCTATGTTCTTACACGTGAAGGTCGCAGATTGTCCGTCGAAGAAGTCTAGGCTTACCTCCACATCGTCATTGTGCATCTCCGAAAAAATCACGCGCATACCGGCACCAATGGCAAGTTTCGCTAGGGCCTGACCGATGCGACCAAAGCCTATAATACCAAGCGTGCGGCCTCTTAGCTCTACACCCTTGGCATACGCCTTTTTCAATGCTGCGAACTGTGTGTCACCGTCCAGTGGCATTTGACGGTTCGAATCGTGCATGAATCTGACCAAAGAACGCATGTGCGCCATGACTAATTCTGCTACAGAATCTGATGAAGCTGCAGGCGTATTGAACACCTTCAGCCCTTTGTTACGAGCGTACGCTACATCGATGTTGTCCATCCCTACACCCCCACGGCCGATCCCCTTAATTGAAGGGCAAGCATCAATCAAGGCTTGACGCACTGTGGTCGCTGAGCGAACCAAAATCACATCTACCTGGTGTTCGTTAATGTAGTTTTCTAGTTGGTCCTGAGCCACCTTCGTAGTGATCAGTTCGTGGCCAGAGGCCTCAATGGCCGCTGCGCCTGATGCAGAAATACCGTCGTTTGCTAAGACTTTCATGCGTGTTGTTTTTCTAATTCTTTCATACAATCTACCAATGCCTGGACGCTATCTAGGTCCATGGCATTGTACATGGAAGCGCGGTAACCACCCACAGAGCGGTGTCCGTTGATTCCACTAATGTTTGCCGCCTTCCAAAGCGCGTCGAACGCCTCTTTGTGTGCCGCCTCGTCCTTCAGAAGAAAACATGCGTTCATATTCGAGCGATCCTCAACGGCTGCCGTACCTACGAACAATGGGTTGCGATCTATTTCACCGTAAATCAAATCCGCTTTGGCCCTATTGCGAGCGGCAATGGCTTCAACACCACCCATCTCCTTCAACCAACGCAAGGTCAACATGCTTACATACACAGAGAATACCGGAGGCGTGTTGAACATGCTCTCTTTCTCAATGTGCGTGGTGTACTTCAACATGGTTGGGATGTAACGTCCAGATTTCCCGAGGGCGTCCTTGCGCACAATCACCAAAGTCGCTCCCGCAGGGCCCAAGTTTTTCTGTGCTCCTGCGTAAATCAAATCGAATTTGCTCACATCCACCGGACGAGAGAAAATATCCGAGCTCATATCACAAATCACTGGAACGTCTGTTTCTGGGAACGACTTCATCTGTGTTCCGTAGATGGTATTGTTCGACGTACAGTGGAAGTAATCCGCCGAAGGATCGATGCTGTACCCTTTTGGAATAAAGTTGTAGTTCGCCTCCTTAGAAGAAGCAATAGCCGCTGCACTACCTAATCCTTCTCCCTCTTTCAAAGCCTTGCTTGCCCAAGCACCCGTATCGAGGTATTGTGCTTTACCGGTTTCCGTCAAGAAATTATACGCTAACATCGCAAACTGCAAGGAAGCACCCCCTTGAAGGAAGATTACCTCGTGTGTATCTGGCACGTTCAAGGTTTCTTTGACTAAGGCGACCGCCTCGTCCATCACGGCAACAAAATTCTTGCTGCGGTGTGAGATTTCAATAACAGACAACCCTAGTCCGTCAAAATCTAATAGTGCTTTTGAAGCTTCTTCAAACACTTGGCCGGGAAGAATACATGGACCAGCGGAAAAATTGTGCGTTTTCATACGAGCAATTTAAGTGAGCGACAAAGGTAAAATGTCTACCTACCTTAAGGCGTAATTGGTGCAAAAAGTTTAGATGATTTTTAATGGGTAATCAACAATTGGCCCCTTCCCTTACAAACGTGTCAATAGTTACGGCTTTTCCGCTTCATACACCTTAACTTTGAGGCATTGTTAATAACCAAAATCCCACAAGATGTCGAACGGAATTTTCAATGTACCTGTTGCTGCCAACGAACCTATCTACGATTATGCACCAGGCACTCCTGAACGCGAAGCATTATTAGCCTCTTACAAGGCGCAATTCAACGCCCAAGTGGACGTACCTATGTACATCGGCGGCGAAGAAGTTCGCACAGGCAACACCGGTAACCTCACCCCTCCGCACGATCACCACCACGTGATCGGCACCTTCCACAAAGGCGATACAAACCACGTGAAGGCAGCCATTGAAGCAGCTTTGGCAGCGAAAGACCGCTGGTCAAATATGCCTTGGGAACACCGCGCGTCGATTTTCTTGAAAGCCGCAGAACTGATCAGTGGGAAGTACCGCTATAAAATCAATGCAGCGACCATGTTGGCGCAAGGCAAGAACTGTTTCCAGAGTGAAATTGATTCGGTATGTGAATTGACCGATTTTCTTCGCTTCAACGTCGAATACATGACGCAGATCTACAGCGAACAGCCGGAAAGCTCTCCAGGGGTATGGAACCGGATGGAATACCGTCCGCTAGAAGGTTTCGTTTTCGCCCTTACCCCGTTCAACTTTACCGCCATCGCCGGAAACCTTCCTTCTTCGGCTGCCTTGATGGGCAACACCATTGTATGGAAACCGGCCAACTCGCAAATCTATTCTGCGAACGTAGTGATGGAAATCTTCCGCGAGGCGGGTCTACCGGACGGCGTCATCAACCTTGTATATGTTAGTGGCCCAGTAGCCGGTGATGTGATTTTCGAGCACAAAGATTTCGCAGGTATCCACTTTACGGGATCTACAGGCGTCTTCCAGAATCTTTGGAAAACCATCGGAAATAACATCCATAAATACCGATCGTACCCACGTATAGTTGGGGAAACTGGCGGTAAGGACTTCGTCGTAGCACACCCTTCTGCCAAGAGCAAGGAAGTGAGCACTGCCCTCAGCCGCGGTGCCTTCGAATTCCAAGGACAGAAATGTTCAGCAGCCTCACGTGCCTACATTCCACAGAGCATGTGGCCAGCAGTTAAAGAAGAATTATTGGCCGACCTCGCCACCTTCAAGATGGGAACCCCGGAAGATATGAGCAACTTCATCAACGCGGTGATCGACGAGAAGGCCTTCGATAAAATTGCTTCGTACATCGAGTACGTGAAAGAGCAGAGTGATGCTGAAATCATCGCTGGTGGTGGATACGATAAGAGCAAAGGATACTTCATCGATCCTACAGTAGTGGTGACGACGAATCCTAAGTTCCGCACCATGGTGGAGGAAATCTTCGGCCCTGTATTGACCATCTATGTCTACGCTGATGCGGATTGGGACAGCATGCTTGACTTAGTGGACAGCACCTCTGAATATGCGTTGACCGGGTCCATTTTCTCAGGCGATCGGTACATGGCTATTGAAGCGACCAACAGATTAGAGAATGCTGCCGGTAACTTCTACATCAACGACAAGCCA
>DMQR01000212.1:0-4556 GCA_003455605.1 Cryomorphaceae bacterium
ATCAACCAACTTCGTGAGAAGATTGGAGTAATGTTCGGAAACCCCGAGACTACGACCGGCGGTAATGCTTTGAAGTTTTACAGCTCGGTACGTTTAGACATTCGTCGCTCCACGCAAATCAAGGACGGCGATCAAGTTATGGGGAACCGTACGCGCGTCAAAGTTGTGAAAAACAAAGTTGCTCCTCCTTTTAGATTGGCGGAGTTTGACATTATGTACGGCCAAGGAATTTCTAAAGCGGGCGAGATCATTGATTTAGGGGTCGAACATGATATAATCTCCAAGAGTGGTTCATGGTTCAGTTATGGAGAAACACGTCTCGGTCAAGGTCGCGATACCGTGAAACAGTTGTTTATTGATAATCCAGAATTAGCGGAAGAAGTTGAAGCGAAGATTAAGGAAGCTATTGAAACTACGGCAAAGGAAATCAACTGATTGTACCAAGTTTGCACAGATCGCTGATTTTTAACGTGTTATTACTTCTAATCTGATCCATATATAGAGATAGGAGCCCCGCCGCTTGACGGGGCTCTTTTTTTGCCTCATTTTTGACCTATGAGAAAAATCCTTCTTTATATCCTTGCACTGTTCATTTGGAGTTGCCAAAGTACGGGCGGTGAAGCCATTGAAGTTCAAGAGACTCCGGTCGAGGCTTCGGCTGCACGGCGCACAACAACTTTGGACAGCTTGAATGATATTATTCGCTATGCTCCCAATGACATGGAAGCATTGGAGGCTCGTGCTGAGGTGTATTTACGTCAACAGAATTTGAAATATGCGGCGGCCGATGTGGCGGCGGTATTGCAATTAGATAGCTCGCGAACCAAGGCATTGGAGTTGTGGGGCGACATCAGTTTTTCTACGAATCAGACGCGTCTAAGTAGAGATGCTTGGCAAAAATGTATGGCGGAGGATCCGGATAATGTACCGTGTCGATTGAAGATGGCTGAGTTATATCATATAGTGACCGAGTTTGAGAAGAGTGCGGAATTGGTGGATGAGGTCATAGAAATGGATCGATCAAATCCAGAAGCTCATTTCTTGAAAGGTCTGTTGATGCGTGATGCCGTCGGTGATACTACAAGAGCATTAGAGTGGTTTCAGAAAGCCATCGATTTGGATCCAGAATATATCGCAGCATTGGACATGTGTGGGGTGTTATACAGCGCTTTGGGTGATCCTTTAGCTGTGGCGTATTTTAACCGCCTCGTGGAGTTGCAACCGCAGAACAGAATTGCGTTATACAATAGAGGTATGTTTCACTTGGGTGCGGAAGATTGGAATCGCGCATTGGAAGATTTTACGACTTGTACGCAATTAGACCCAGATGATATAGAAAGTTGGTTCAATCTTGGCTACATCCACTTGCAGTTGCAATTGTATCCGGAAGCCCGTGGCTATTTCAACACAGCCTTAAGGATTCAACCTGTGAATCATCGCGCCTTATATGCCCGAGGCTATTGCTTTGAACTTTTGGGTGATATCAACAATGCGGAGTCGGATTACCGCGAGGCGTTGAGCTATAACCCAAACCATGAGGGGTCCAAGCAGGGAATGCAGCGCATGCAAATAGCGCGTGCTCAAGTCGATCAATAGATTAATTCAGCAAACAAATTTGGATAGTCTGATATGATGCCGTCAACCCCCATATCGACCAATGCTTGCATTTGTTCCAGATTATTGACAGTCCATGGAATTACAGATATTCTGCGGAAGTGACACCATGCGATAAGCTCCGGTGTAACTTGCTCGTAATTTGGGCTGTAGGTGTCTACTGGGAAACCCAGTTCGTCCATTTGCTCTGCAGGGGAGATTTCCTCCTCACTTAGCAGGGCCAATTTTACCGGCAAGGTTGTCTTGCGCATTTCTCTCAACACCCGCGGATCGAAACTTTGAACTGTGATGTGATTTAGAAGGTCTGCCTCGGGATATTGCACGTTTGCGGCACTCAGCTCGGAGACCACCAATGCGGCAAACTTATTCGGTCTGGGGTGGTAAATATTATCTCCCTTGAGGTGGCTTTTGATTTCAATGTTAAAATGCGGCCAGCGCAAACCTTCTCTTTTAATGGTTGTAAAGAGCTCATTGAGCAAGGGCTTATGTGCCGAGGTGGGTTGTTGGTTTGGGAAATCCGGATGGCCCTTGGCTCCAAAATCGAATTGTGCGATACTGTCGTAGGTCATCTTGTACAGGCAATATTCAAATCCTTCGTGAGTGGAATCTGCAACTTCACAGATGATTTCATTGAACCAAGGTTCGTGCGAAATTATGAGTTGATCATCTTTGGTAACACATAGGTCTAATTCCAAGGTGCGCACCTCGGGAAATTCCAAAGCTGCTGTAAAGCCGACAATGCTGTTTTCGGGATATAGGCCGCGTGCACCGCGGTGACCTTGAAGGTCTAAAGTACGTTTCGGTCGTGTGCAATTTATCAGTAAAACTGCGGAGCAAAGAACTAGGATGGAGTGCTTCATATTATGTACATTACGGGACCTATTCCGATTGTACCTCTAAAATACTTTCCTAATGCGACAAAAGGGAATCTTAGGTCTTAGTTTTGTGACCCTTCTTATCCAATGCACTATGAGTGATTCGACGCCTATGGGTGAACCTAGAGCAAAAGAAATTCCATTTGAAATGACCGAGCACGGTGATATTCGTATGGATGAATTTTACTGGCTGCGCGAGCGCGAGAACCCAGAAGTCATCGACTATTTGAATGCGGAGAATGCTTACCGTGAGAAAATCATGGCCGGTACTGAGGATTTACAGGGCCGATTATACGACGAGATGGTCGCTCGTATCAAAAAAGACGATAGTTCCGTGCCGTACGAATTAGATGGATATTTCTATTATACACGTTACGAAGGAGAGCTTGAATATCCACTCTATTGCCGCAAACAGGGATCACTAGAGGCAGAAGAAGAGATCATGCTGAATGTTAATGAGTTGGCGGAAGGTCATGAATACTATCAGGTGGCTGGATTGAGTATGCATCCTTCCAATCAAAAAATCTCTTTTGGGGTGGATACGGTGAGCCGCAGAATTTACACTATCTATACCAAGGATTTATTAAGTGGTGCCATCGAGGTGGTGACTGAGAACGAGTGTTCTGGGGGCTCGACTTGGAGTGCGGATGGAAACTATATGTTCTACACCGTGAAAGATTTGGAAACTCTGCGCAGCGATAAGATTAAACGTTGGGATGCCCAAGCCGGGAAGCACGAAATCATCTTTGAAGAAAAGGACGAGACATTCTCGACCTTCGTATATAAGACACGCAGCAAGGAATACATCATCATCGGCAGTGGCTCCACCATGAGCGATGAGTATAGATTCGTTCCGGCCAATGATCCACTGGCGGAATTTCAAATGATTCAAACTCGTGAGCGCGGCTTGGAATACGGTGTGAGCCACTTTGGCGAGCACTTTTACCTCCGTACGAATGCAGATGGGGCGACAAATTTTAAATTGGTCAAAGCCCCTGTTACGAATCCTTCAAAAGCACAATGGGAAGATGTCATTACCCATCGCGAGGATGTGTATCTCGAATCTATGGAGCTCTTCTCTGATTATTTAGTGCTTGAGGAACGCTCTGATGGACTTTCGCATTTGCGTATTCAGCCTTGGGGCGGTGAGCCATACTACCTTCCTTTTGAAGAGGAAGTATATATGGTCTACCTCGGTAATAATCCTAGTTTTAATCAGGGTCACCTGCGGTACGGATATACTTCGTTAACCACCCCAGGGAGTGTGATTGATTACGACTTTAAGACGGGCAAAAAGACCGTACAGAAGCAACAGGAAGTAGTGGGCGGTTACGATGCCAGTGCCTATGAAACCAAGCGTTTGTGGGCAACTGCTAATGACGGCACGAAGGTGCCTGTATCCATTGTGTATAGAAAGAGCACGCTTCGTGAAAACGGACCTAACCCCACCTTGCTATATGGCTATGGAAGTTATGGAATCACCATCGACCCTTCGTTTTCAAGCGTTAGGTTGAGTCTGCTCGATCGCGGATTTGTATATGCTATTGCCCACATACGTGGCTCGCAATACATGGGCCGTCTTTGGTACGAGAACGGCAAGATGTTTGAAAAGAAAAATACGTTTTTGGACTTTATTTCTTGTGCCGAGGCGCTAATCGAGAAAGGTTATGCTGCCCCAGAAACCCTCATGGCTATGGGTGGTAGTGCTGGTGGTTTATTGATGGGTGCAGTGGTAAACGACCGTCCGGATTTGTTCCGCGGTGTGATCGCTGCCGTGCCTTTCGTCGATGTGGTGACTACCATGTTGGACGAAAGTATTCCCCTCACTACGGGTGAGTTCGACGAGTGGGGCAACCCTAAGAATGAAGACAGCTACCACTATATGAAATCCTACAGCCCCTATGACAATGTCAAGGCGCAGGATTATCCGGCCATGCTTATCACTACGGGTCTACATGATAGCCAAGTGCAGTATTGGGAACCTGCAAAGTGGATTGCACGTCTAAGGAAGACCCGTACGAATCCAGAACAGCCGCTGTTGATGTATTGCAATATGGATACAGGTCA
>DMQR01000212.1:4957-6961 GCA_003455605.1 Cryomorphaceae bacterium
TAATGGGAATTAAATCATGAGTATCCTCCTCGAAAATATCACGAAATCCTATGGGTCTCAGAAGGCTCTGAATGTCATTTCTTTAGAGATAAAGCGGGGACAGATCACTGGGCTATTGGGACCGAATGGTGCGGGAAAAAGTACGCTTATGAAAATCATCACTGGCTCGGTCATTCCGGATGAAGGAACGGTCACTGTAGATGGTGTGAATGTGGTGGATGAACCACTAAAGGTGCAGCGTACATTGGGGTATTTGCCGGAGCATAATCCGCAATATCTCGAACTTTATGTCAAGGAGTATTTGACATATGTATCATCGGTATATAAGGTGCCCAATTCTCGAGTAAATGAGGTCATCACTCAAACTATCTTGGGGCGAGAGCAGCACAAAAAAATTGGGGCCTTATCCAAAGGATATCGTCAACGTGTAGGATTAGCCGCCGCCCTAATCCCAGATCCGGCTGTATTGATTCTTGATGAACCGACCACAGGTTTAGACCCTGCGCAATTAGTCGAAATTCGAGCCTTGCTAAAGGAAATTGCCGCTGATAAGACGGTCCTTTTCTCCACACACATCATGCAAGAAGTGGTGGAGTTATGTTCTAGTTGCATATTCCTTGAAGGTGGCGAGTTGAAGCAGCTGTTGACCGAAACTGAAATCCAAAAAGGCCCGAAATACCTCGAAGAGATTTTTGGAAAGCAGAATAGCCCAGGAATAATCAAATCCCTGGGCTGAGAGGAGGTTGTTATTTTACCACCACAGATCCTTGGAAAAACTTAATGGTCATTCCAACACCCAAAAGGGCAATGACTCCGTGATAGATTGGCAGTATATCAGGTATTCCTAAATCGAAACCGAGCAAGTGTAACACCGGTATCACACCGTTGATTGAAGTAATACAAATGGCAATTCTCTTTTGAGCGAAATAGGCCGCTTTGTTGGAGTTGTCAAAAGGATGTGTAACAAATGGATACATCAAAACTGCTTGCAATCCGTAGAGTAATCCGGTTGAAATCATAATCATCTCAGCTTCACCAGTACCACCAGTTTGAACCGCCGATATCATGTTGGCTAAGAATACCATGACACCAAACCAAAATAGTCCGTGTCTTGTGAAAATTAGCTTTTGTGTGATGACACCATATACACACATTAAAGTGAGTACTGATGCAATAATTACAGGAACGAGCATTCCATCTTCCATAGTTTATAGAGTGTTATGGCCCAGTTGGGCCGGTTAATAATAACTACTAGGTAAGGGGAGGTTACTTTTAATAAGAAAAAACAAGGTCAGCCTTAGCGCTTTCTTCAATAAGTTGTTTCGGATAGCTCCAATTTATATTTTCTATTCCAATGAGGATTTCAGATGCATTTTCTTGGGTAACTCCATATGTCATAAAGGACCCTTCGGAAACATGAATTATACCGCCCTCTCTTGAAAATTGTTCTAATTTCAATATAGCCATTTCACTCATTTTGGAATCTCTTCCACCATGCTTTGTCGCGGCATGAATATTTGAAATAACATCCTTCATTAGAATTTGCACTCCATCAGCTGCTGCAAAGTATATGACCTCGTGTCCCTGATTCAAAGCTTCGCTAGCCGTATGAATGGACATCAAAGCAGCTGAAGGATTTTTTATCGGGTCGGAGGTTAAATGAATAAAGTACTTTTTCGTTTGAGCGCTCATGGTGGTACCAATTATTATGATAAAAATGAAGCTAATTATTCTCTTATAAAACATAGGGCATTAATACAAGTCAATAATTTTTTTATGGTTTAAATTTTAAGCTATATCACTCCCAGTAAGTTATGAAAATAAGTTAGATACCCTATTTATTATCATCAACAAACTTGAATAAGTATCAATAAAAAGTGTGGTTGCTGATGGACCAAGATTTTATACTTCCCCTTTTTCATTATGTAATAGTTTGGTAGAATGCCAATAACTACCCTATATTTATTGACCAATTAGCGCGGAGTGGAGCAGTTGGTAGCTCGT
>DMQR01000100.1 GCA_003455605.1 Cryomorphaceae bacterium
CTATGCGTTTATGTGGTGGGCCCGCGGTTATTTCGGACTCGAGATCGGCGAAGAAATCGACGTTTAAAGTAACTCCAAATTCACAAAATAACCTTCGTGCGAACGCACGTTGAACACGCCCGCTGTGGTGATAAGATATTGACCTTTTATACCGACCAACTCACCTTTCCAGCTATCACCTTCGCTCTTGAAGCTCATGCTCTTCACCTTCAATGGGTGCTGCTTTACAGGATAATTCATCGACCAAATCTCCGGCTGCTGGGTACGGTATTGTTGTAATTCTTCTGGCAACGACGCCTGAGCCATCACAAAGGCTTCCTCCAGGCTTTCCTCAGTTGTTGCCCCTTTGAGCATGGCCTGCCAAGAAGTCTTGTCCGTAAAGTGGTCCTTCAACGCCACTTCTGCGACGCCCGCCAAATAGCGGTTAGGCACCTCTAATATGACCGTCGCCTCGTCTGCACCTTGATCCATCCAGCGGTACGGCATCTGCGTCTTTCGAGTCACGCCGACCTTAATGCGGTCGGTTTTTGCCAAATACACCAAATGCGGCTGTAATTGCAATCGCTGCTCAAATTCTAAATCTCGCTCGGCAATGCCTAAATGCGCCTTGCTGAGTTCTGGTTTCATAATGGTGAGAGAGGCTTCAGGTTTAGTAAAAAAGCATTCACGACAGAAATTCTGGCGGTATAACTCTGGGACCAATTGGCCACAACAAAAACATTTATACGTACCGATAAAAGTCATACGTAACGGCTTCCCAATCAATCCATTCATCATCAACAGATCTATACCCAAGGGCAAAGAGTATCGAATCGTGGATCCGTACTGCGTAGTCATTTTCCTTAAGGGGCCGGTGAAATGCATATTTTCCACTAACTTTAATAGTGTGAAATTAGCACATAAACGACCGACCTCCTAAAGCCATGATCTATACTTGGGTAAACAAAGTCATCCGACAAAACATGCGCCGCCGTGTAGAGGAAATTTATGCCTTCACAGACCGACCCATTGAGTCCCAAGATCAACTACTTCGCGAACTCCTGGCCAAAGGCACAGACACCGAATATGGGCAGAAGTATCGATTCGACTTGATCCAACATCCACGAGAATTTCAAACGCGTGTACCATTATCAGATTATAGCACCCTTAAGCCTTACATCGAGCGCATGCGCCAAGGCCACCGCAACATTCTCTGGCCCGGCAAGGTAGAGTGGTACGCTAAGAGCTCCGGCACTACCTCCGGGGTAAGTAAATTCATCCCCGTTTCCAAAGACAGCATCGAACATTGCCACTTCTCCGGCGGACGATACAAACTCGCTTTGTATTGCAATGCGGTGCCGGAAACTAAAATTTTCGAAGGGCTCGGCTTGCGCTTGGGCGGTTCCACAGAAATACAGTCCGAAGGCCAAAGTCAAAGCGGCGACCTCAGCGCCATCCTGATCCAAAACATTCCGCTGTGGGCAGAACTCCGCAGCGCACCTAGTCCCACTACCGCGCTGATGAGCGATTGGGAAAAGAAGATTGATGCCATATTAGACGAGGCCCTGGAACAAAACATCACCTCCTTATGGGGCGTAAGTTCCTGGTTCCTTGTGCTGTTTAAGAAAGTACTCGAACGTACCGGAAAAAGGAACATCCTGGAGGTATGGCCAAACCTTGAACTCTTTGCACACGGCGGGGTAAACTTCGCTCCCTACGAGGACCAATTCCGCGTCCTGATGCCGGGCAACCAAGTCACCTTTATGGAAAACTACAATGCCTCCGAGGGGTTCTTTGCGGTACAGGACAATCCGGCCAATGACGGCATGTTACTCTTGCTCAACAATGGCATTTATTATGAATTCATTCCTATGGATTACTTCAACGGAACTAACAGCCAAACCATTGACCTAAAAGATGTCGAGTTGCATACAGATTACGCCGTGGTTATCACGACCAACGGTGGACTATGGCGCTACCTGCTTGGGGATACCGTTAAGTTTGTATCTCGCCATCCTTACCGAATCAAAGTCAGCGGCAGGACCGCACATTTCATCAATGCCTTTGGCGAAGAAGTGATCGTCACCGATGCTGAAAGTGCGATGATGAAGGCATGCAACTTACACGCATGCGATCTGGTAGAATTCCATGCAGCACCATGCTATATGAATAGTGAAAAAACCGGTGGACATCAATGGATCATTGAATTTAAGGCACCTCCTGATGACCTCGCGGCCTTCACCCAAGATTTAGATAATGCCCTCAAAGAGGAAAACTCTGATTACGCCGCGAAAAGAAAAGGCGATCTCGTCTTACAACTACCCAATATCGTAGTAGCCCAAAAGGGATTGTTCCACCAATGGTTGAAAAACAAAAACAAGCTTGGCGGTCAAAACAAGGTCCCGAGATTGAGCAATAACCGAGACCTTATTACGCAGTTGCAGGCGCTGAATGACGCTGCTCAAACGACTGCATAACCGCAGTCCACAAGTTGATGCGTGCACGCAAGGCTTGCTCAGATAGCTCGGCCGCACTACCCCATTTCTGAGTATCCGTACCACATAAAAGTTCGACCATACGCTCCGCCAAATGCCCGTGTAAATCGCCATCTACTTCAATGTGACGCTCAAGGTAGTAGGCGAAGAGTCCTAGCTGCTCGGGGAATTGGGCCTTCAAATTCCCAACGATTTCCATGAACATATCCGGAATCAAATCCTCACGACCGAAGGTGAAGACAGCTGCAATCTCATGTGCCTTGCCACTTTCTACTACTGCCAGCGTCTGTCGAACGAACGCCTTGGCGCCCTCAGGCGCATCGCTCTCCTCCACAGCCTCCATTGGTTTGACGCCCGCGCGCAAAGCCTCAATAAACGCCAAAATAGGTGCAGAATTAGCCCCTGCCTCTTTCATCGCTTTGATATAAAGCTCGAAGTGACTGGTGGCATTACCCTCTTGATCCACATCGCTTTCTTCGCCATGAACAATCTCATTAATCAACCTACGAGTTTCGGGGTCGCCCTTAGGAATCCAATAAGTATCCACACAAGTCAATTCACGCTGCAAGGCCTTTAATAGGACCATGAAATCCCATACGGCCCATACGTGCGTTTCCATAAACTCGCGCGCTTTATCAAGGCTATTGACCCAGCCGAAGGCCGGATGTTGAATTAATTCTTGGCGGGTAGATTTAATTTGTTTAGTTAGGTGGTCAATTTGCATCTTACTTCCGACACTTTTATTACTTTGCGGGTACAAAAATAGTAGTCATGCACATAGCAATCGCAGGAAATATTGGTTCTGGTAAAACAACTTTAACTGAGTTATTAGCAAAGCACTACAAATACCAGCCACATTTCGAGGATGTAGACGACAACCCTTACCTCGATGACTTTTATGAAGAAATGCAACGCTGGAGCTTCAACCTTCAAATTTATTTCTTGCGTTCCCGCTTTGAACAAGTAACCCAGGTTCGTGAAGAAGGTTTAAATGTGGTTCAAGATCGTACCATTTATGAAGATGCACACATCTTCGCACCGAACCTGCATGCCATGGGATTGATGACTGCTCGCGACTTCAACAGCTATCAGGGGTTGTTTGAATTGATGGAAAAACATCTGCAAGCACCGGACCTATTGATTTATCTGCGCGCCTCAGTACCAACATTGGTAGATCATATTCAACAAAGAGGTCGTGACTACGAAAACAGTATTCGTATTGATTACTTGCGTCGTCTAAACGAGAGGTACGAAGCTTGGATTAATTCTTATGATAAAGGCAAAGTCCTTATCGTCAACGTAGATAAGAATAAATTTCCTGAGAACCCCGAAGATTTGGGCCAGATCATCCAACAGATCGACTCAGAGCTGAACGGCCTCTTCTAAGGTTTTTACAATTTTTTCTACGGCACCGCGCTGCTCAAGCATCCACGCTTGGGCTGTTTTCCCTTGTGCAGCAAGCTCTTCAGTTCCCACCTGTTCTAAATATTGTATCCAGTCTCCGTGTGAATGAATCGGACGCAGGAACCCTTGTTCGACCAATTCTTTATTCTCCGCAATCTTCTGCCAGTTCGGTCCACAGGCGACTATTTTCCCCTGAGCGGTCGCTTCTAACACATTGTGGGTAGTCTTGTCCCATCCTCCACCAATCACAGCACTATCGGCCAAGCCATATAAACTCACCAGCACACCAAACTCAGGCACCATCAACACATCAGTTGCCTTAGGCTCGTCTCGAGTGCTATCGAACACTTGGGAAGATTCATATTGTGTTAACGCCCCTAAAAGCTTTGGTGATTCCCCGAGATTATGAGGAACTATCCAAAGAGAAAAACCACCAAGATCAAAACCATTCAATGCCTTGCAATCCGATAAGTGGGCACTACCGATCAAAAGCACTGGCTTATGCTGCGCTTGTTTCCAAGCCTTGAATTTTTCACTCGCCGCCACCCCTACCAAGGTCGCCGCATAATCGTATTTCGGATTACCCAAAATTTCAGAATGCACTCCGGCCATACTCATAATCGCAGCATCTGCCTCACTAACTACTCCCCAAGTATGAACACCGGCAATAAAGTTCTTGCGAATCAACGGCAGAGCACGGCTCAAATACCACGGAATTTTCCGAGCGCTCATCCCCATTACCACCACTGGAACATTCGCGCGCCGCAATCCAGCAATATGATTTGGCCATAAATCGTAACGTACCATAAGCGCCAAATCTGGCTGCACATAGGCCAACCATTTTGTAACCAGGGAGGGTCGGTCAAAAGGTAAATAATGCACCTTAGCGCGCGAGTAATTTTTGCGTGGTTCATAGCCCGAAGGACTAAAAAACGTCACGACCGCTTGCCAATGCTCATATCGAACTAGAAACTTTTCCAATACAGGGCGCCCCATCTCAAATTCCCCCAAGGAGGCACAATGCATCCAGATGGTTTTTCCTTCTAATGGAGGTTCATGGGTCCAATTCTGCGATCCATCCACCGCCGACCACCAAGAACCGATGCGGCCGAAGATGGCGCCCGTCCTAAAAACTAACTCAGCCAGAAGTGGGTAAATGATCATCAGTCCGTTAAAAAGAAGCTCTCTTGTTTTGCGTAAATGGGCAGGTACCAAGTAAAGTTCACACCAATGCCAATATCCCACTTAAACGAATTATCCAGCAATCCCGTATCCGTGTTGAAACCTCTGATGTTCTGTGTGGTAGCCAGAAACGAGTGAATGCCCACAGCATAGTTGATGCGTTCGTTATTGTCTAAATGCAGGTAACGCAACTGGACTTTTGCCACAGGTCCCATGTGCAACCTATCGTACCCACGAAGCATGGAACCCTGAAGCTGCGGAAAGTTACCGCGCTCATTACGCAAACTAATCTGAGTTTGCTGGGCACCGATACCTGCCA
>DMQR01000104.1:0-2401 GCA_003455605.1 Cryomorphaceae bacterium
GTCGACTTGGACTTTGACGGTGATATTTCCTTCAAGTTGGTAGAAGAATTCCTCCGTTTCGTTGTAGTGGTAATCTTTTCGGGCATTAGGGCCGGCGACGACCATCACGATATAGTCGTCGCTCTCCGGCGTCAAATTTTTGTTGGCCACAGGTGGTTTGAGCAGGTCTCTATTCTCTGCTAACCACTTTTGAAAATTGAAAGGTTTTGGTACTGACATGGCTGTTCGCTTTGAGGTGTGAATTTAAGAAAATTAGACCCGAAATCATCGCCTCTTCCTGCCTTATATTCGTAGAGAGAACAAAAGCTATGAAAATTCAGAATTATATCGGTGGCCAATTCCTTGAACCCGCTAATGGCCAAACCCTTACCAATAATAACCCAGCCACAGGCGAAGCCTATGGCACCATTCCTCGATCGGACGCGAAAGACGTGGAGTTGGCGGTGAAGGCCGCTCAAGAGGCATTCCCGGGGTGGAGTGGTTTATCAGCCGCCGAACGAAGCCATTGGATGTTGAAAGTGGCTGATAAGATAGAGACGAGATTGGACGAGTTAGCCATGGCTGAGAGTGTGGATAACGGGAAGCCATTGAAATTGGCCCAAACTATAGATATCCCTCGGGCTAGGGATAATTTCAGATTTTACGCGACCGCTATTTTGCACGATGCGTACGAAACGCACGATATGGGTTTGAACGGATTCAACTATACGTTACGCCAACCTATTGGGGTGGCGGGCTGTATTTCTCCATGGAATTTGCCGTTGTACTTGTTTACTTGGAAGATTGCCCCGGCCTTAGCTGCGGGCAATACCGTGGTGGCCAAGCCTTCAGAAGTTACGCCGGCTACGGCGTATTTGCTTTGTAAGATCTTGGATGATGTGGGCTTCCCAAAGGGAGTGCTGAACATTGTACACGGATTAGGTTTCGAGGTGGGAGCAGCCATAGTGGAGCATCCGAATACGCCAGTCATTTCTTTTACAGGAGGTACGGCTACAGGGAAGGCCATATCGGCGGTGGCGGCACCGATGTTTAAGAAACTCAGTTTGGAACTAGGCGGGAAGAATGCCAACCTTGTTTTTGCTGATTGTAATTTTGAAGAAGCGGTAAATACAAGTGTGCGTGCGGCCTTTGCCAATCAAGGACAGATTTGTTTGTGCGGATCGCGCATTTATGTGCAGCGACCTATATATGAGAAATTCAAAGCGGCCTTTGTGGAGCGCGTGAAGGGATTGACCGTGGGCGATCCCCTGGAGACCGGCACGAGAACTGGGGCAGTGGTCAGCAAGGACCATTTCGAAAAGGTGCTTTCGTATATCAATGTGGCGCTTGATGAAGGCGGGACGTTGCTGACAGGTGGTAAACCAGTGAAATTAGAAGGACGCTGTAAAAATGGGTTCTTTATTGAGCCGACTGTCTTTCAGGATTTACCTGCGAACTGCCGCACCAATCAAGAAGAAATTTTTGGTCCTGTAGTGACCTTAACTCCTTTTGATACTGAGGATGAGGCATTGGCAATGGCCAATGGCACGGCCTATGGCCTGGCTGCGACGGTGTGGACGATGAATCTACAAGTGGCGCACCGCGTGGCCTCTAAACTCCAGGCAGGAATTATTTGGGTCAACTGTTGGCTGCTCCGCGATTTACGCACACCATTTGGCGGCGTGAAGCAAAGTGGTGTGGGCCGTGAAGGAGGCTTTGAAGCTTTACGATTCTTCACAGAACCTAAAAATGTCTGTATAAAACTCTAACCTATGAACCATCAAGAATGGGCCAAGTCTTTACACCATTGCTTGCGAACTCAAACCCCGCGCGCCCAATTTTCTACTACCGAACAATATAGTTTGGAGGATGCCTATGCGATACAGAGCGCGCTTATTGCAGAGCGCGTAGCTGAAGGACATGAGATAGTGGGTGTGAAAATGGGATTTACTTCGGTGGCCAAAATGAAGCAGATGGGGGTCGATGATATGATTATTGGCCAATTAACTTCTGATATGAAGATTTCCACCGAACGACCCTTGCTGCGCAGCCAATGCATTCATCCGCGCGCCGAGCCAGAAATTGCCTTTAGGTTGAGCCAAGATGTGGAAGGTGCCTTATCGGTGGACGAGATAGTTAACTACGTCGATGGCGTGGCCGCAGCGGTTGAGGTTATTGATTCCCGCTACGAAAACTTCAAATTCTCTTTGGAGGATGTAGTGGCGGATAATTGCAGCTCTTGTGGTTATGCGGTGGGCCCTTGGTGCGAAGTTCCCTTGGGGTTAAATGGTTTGGATATGGTCCAATTCTTCGACGGCGCAATCATCGCCAAAGGAAATAGCGATGCCATTCTAGATAGTCCTTTTGAGGCTTTAGCGGCCGCAACACGATTGGCCAAGCAATACGGCATTGCCTTGAAAAA
>DMQR01000104.1:2801-3544 GCA_003455605.1 Cryomorphaceae bacterium
GTGAAAGTCGACGGCCTTGGTGAAGCCGCGTTCGCAGTGGTATAAAAGAAAACAAGCCACCCCGGGGTACGGAGTGGCTTGCTGAACAAAACCATGTCGCGTCAAATATGAATTACTCGCTTACACTCATGTTGCTGACGCTTGTTACAATGATAACAAGTATCGTGCCAAATATGTTTTGGCCAAGTTAAAGTTTCGCCCCCACGCTTAATAGGAACTGTGAACGCTCGTAACTCAAAGGAATGCCGTTCCAATCGCCTTGATGATCTTGCAAGCTCGCATAGTAGACCAAATCAAGGCTAAGCTTCCAAACATCGACTCCTAAACCAAGATTGTAACCGGCAGTTGGGGATTCAAAGGTTTGGTTGTAGGCGGAATTACCAATAGCGTTGATAAAATGGATACCACCTTCTGCGCGGGCGAACTTAAACAACCTAATGCCTAAACCAGCGTCGAGCTGAACGAACTGGTGGTCAAATCGTGAAGTGGTTGTGGTGCCTCCCACGGTATGATTTACGATCTGAATATCCTTACCATAGATGGCGCTTCCCGAAGCATATAATTGATCCCCTAAAAATTGACGACCGTATAAACCGAGGTGGTAGCCATTATCAGGCATCGTACCCTCAAAAATTCCTTGAGCCGAGCTAACGGCTTGGTTTAATTGCACCGCGTTGAGGGTGTAGTTTAAACCAGTACGTAGACCCCAACGACTTTGACCAAATGCTGCTGAGGAAAATGCG
>DMQR01000090.1 GCA_003455605.1 Cryomorphaceae bacterium
AGGGTATGCTAGCCTTGATGAGCGCCTCGAATCCTACACAAAATTCTGAGGATGGTATATATGAGTTTTCAATGCCGCAGCCCATTCCTAGCTACCTCTTGGCCTTGGGCGCGGGTGATCTAGCCTTCATTGAATTAGGCGAGCGTTCAGGGGTATATGCGGAGCCAGAGATGGTGCGTAATGCGGCCTTTGAGTTTAGTCAAACTGAAGATATGATCTCACGTGCGGAATACCTTTACGGTCCCTATTACTGGGGGCGCTACGATATGTTAGTGTTGCCGCCGTCGTTCCCATTTGGTGGGATGGAGAATCCACGTTTGACGTTCTTGACGCCCACGGTGATTGTGGGAGATATGAGCTTGACGAGCTTGATTGCCCATGAGTTGGCGCACAGTTGGAGCGGTAATTTGGTGACTAATGCGACGTGGAACGACTTCTGGCTAAACGAAGGTTTCACTGTGTATTTCGAAATGCGCATAATGGATGCGGTCTATGGGCCGGACTTTGCGGATATGTTAGAGGCCTTGAGTTATGATGATTTACAACGCGAGCTGGCGGTGATGCTTGAAGAGGATCCGGATGCGACGAGATTGAAGCAAAACCTTGAAGGACGAAATCCGGACGATGCAGTGACGGCCATTGCCTATGATAAAGGGTTCCATTTCTTGAAGTTGTGCGAGCAAACAGTAGGTCGCGAGCGTTGGGACGCCTTCTTGAAGGGGTATTTCTCTACGTACAAGTTTAAGACGCGTGTTACAGAGGAATTTTTACAGGAATTGGCGGGGTTGATGACCCAAGAAGAGTGGAATGCCGTGGGTGTGGAAGAATGGGTGTATGGTAAGGGATTGCCGACAAACTGTCCGTTCCCAGCCTCAAACAGATTCTATATGGTCGACGAGGCAGTGAAGATGTTGCTTCGGGTGAGCCCCGAAGATCAGAATGCAAAGACAATGTCCTACCTCGAGCAGGATGTGACTATTAGATGGACGACTCACGAATGGTTACGATATATCAGAGGCTTGGAAGCCGGTGGTGCCAAAGTAGGCCATTATAGATTAGCCGACGCGAATTACGGATTTACCGGAAGCCCAAACCCAGAGATTGTGGCAGCGTGGTACACGGCCATTTTGAAGACAGATTTTGAAGGTTTTGACACGAAGGTGTACGAAGAGAAAGTAGAATCCTTCTTGACCACTGTGGGCCGTCGCAAGTTTATTGTTCCTATGTATGCGAGTATGCTCGAGAGTGATGAAAAGCGTCAGGCTTGGGCGAAAGAGATATATGCGAAGGCTCGCCCGTCGTACCATCCATTATCACAACAAACCTTGGATCAGCTCTTTACGGATTACGAGCAAGGGCTTTAGAAACGCATTCTTGGCGATGCGCTAAGGCTGTCTTCAGGCCATACCAAATCAAAAGTCCCTGATGATGGGGTTTCTTGGAATGGTTTCTTTTCTTCCTTAGGAGTAAGCTTAAAGATGTCCAGCAAATCTTGTTTTTCCTGCTTTAGAGTCTCTTTAAAACTTTGTGAAATGCGTGCCTTGTCCAAGCTGATACAAACATCGTCGAGGTTACAGCCTACAATCAAGCGGATATAGGGCTGGTTTTCGTTTTCCACTTCTGAGATCCAATTCCCTAAATCGCGGTTGGAGTTTTTTCCTCTGAGGGCCAAATCCTTTAGTCCCAGTCTAACGCTGTATCGGATATCATCCGTTTCAAGGTTCTGCCATCCGTTGACCCACAAATTCAGGGCACTGTTCTCCACCTTGGTCTCAGGCAATTGTAGTGTGTCGCCGTGCACTCGAAATTCAGAATTCAAATAAGGGAAATCAATGCGTTGGAGCTCGCCTCGATCTATAAAGGCACTGAGTTCCTGCAATGGCGCATAGTTCTGAAGGGTACCATTGCGTATTTCTCCACGCCCTTCTACCAGTGTCTTGCTGGAAATTTGTTCCCATTCATCATCGAAGGTCAGAGAAATAGTGGCTTCAACATTCGCCTCCCCAAGAAGGTTCGAGGCGTCTAGGTCTTCAATGTCAAAGCTGTTAAAGCTGGCCAACAATTGGTCAAGTTGTATTCCATCGGCCTTCGCATCTGCTTTAAACACATTATCAGTTTGGCTTTCATATAGGGTCCAATTCCCTGCTAGGGTACCATTACACCCTTCAATACTCATGTCCTCGCCAAACATCCAAGTACCGCGATTAAAGACGGTGCCGCGAAGGTTTTTACCATTAAAATCACCTAGGTTAATGTGGTCGATGAACAGCCCTACGCTGTAATCAAAAGTCGTTCCTTCATCTTCATCCTCCGGGGAATCCTCAAATTCCCAATACAATAGGGGATCGATATCAATGTTTGGACTTTCCAGGCGCAATTCGACCATCGGGTACCCATTAGGTTCGAGGGCATGGTAAATCATCCCTTGTACAACAGCGGTATTCTCCTCGCTTTTTAGGAAACAGCGTTCGACGGCAACATGACGGCCATCTGCACTGAGCTCAGCCTCCACCTTGTCGAACACGATATTACTCTGTGCCAACCCGAAGGAGCCTTCGGTCAGCTGAATCTTCCCTTCAAAGAGTGCATTGCCGTAAGGGGTGAGGTCGTCCCATGAGCGGAAGGCTTGCTTAATAACGAGTTCTTGCCCTCGCCAAAATCCCATAGGGTCTACCAGAATATCTGTTTGGACAAAATCAAAGAGCTCGCTGAGATTTGATCCACCGCTAAGCTCAGTGATGAGCTTAGGTCTTGAGCCGGAAATGGAGAGTGATCCGCTGATCTCACCAGTCTTTGTCTTGACGTTTAGGGCTCCTATTTGCAATTCCGGCAATGCGCCCCATTGCCATCGTCCCGTGCAGGACAACGAAGGGACGGTGATTCCATTGTACACCATGGAAGAGCCGTCCGTAGAGAAATCTACTCCCCAATCCTCATAGCTGCCTTGCCAAGTCCATGAGGCGAGCAAAGCGTTGATATCTATTTCTTCTGGTAATTCGAACAAGGGGGCATAAACTAGAGCGGCTGGGATGTCCATTTGGGGAGCACTAATGCGCCCTCCGTCTTGATGCAGAAGGAGGGAAACAGGGAAGGTATGTAGTTTGAGGCTTTCAGTTTCAATGCGCCATTGGTCATCACTGAAAAGAACATTTGCCGATCCCTTGAGCGGGGCATCGACTAAAAATTTGCTCTGGTCGATGGTAATATAAGTGTGTTCGAGGTGGGTTTGAAGATTGAAGATGGTGGTATCCCCTATACTCCCGGAGGCAGATAAAGATTCTACGAAGGCCTCGTAGTAGGAATCCTCCTCGTAGTCGTCGTAAAACAATTGTACCTTATTGGCTTCAACATGTTGCAGATTTATTTCCGTGGATGCATTATCGGTGCTAGCCATTAGGTCCCAATTATCCCCGCGTCTCTTATCGTGACGTAAATGCACTTCACCGGAGTTGATGGCCAATTCCTCAATGGTGTAATCCCCTTGAATAACTCCGATTACATTCATACCAAGCCCAACTTCGGCCTCTCGGATCAATGGAGCTTCACCTCCAAAGGGGTCTTGAATGAGCACATCGTGTAAGACGATGCGTACGCGAGGGAAACCCGAAAAAATGTCGAGATCGATGGTGCTGACGGAAACGGGTGTCTTGAGCTGAGTGTTGATTTTTTCAACCCCACCCGCAATGATTTTATCTTGATTCGAATATAGATATCCGGTCTACCCTGCGAGGACAAGGAAAAGCACGAGCAGGAGGTAAGCGAATATTTTCAGCCCTCTCTTCATTCAGATTCACCTTGTTTTTAGGAAGTCAATTTCCCTAGTATCCAATAATCGGTATTCGCCGCGGCTGAGGTTCTTTTTGGTCAAGCCAGCAAAAGATACACGGTCCAATTTTTCAATGGCATAACCCAAGGAATCAAATACCCGGTGTACCAACCTATTTTTACCCCTATTCACGCGAATGCCTATTTCACGTTTGTTGGCTTCATTGGCATAGCGAATTTCTTCAATAAAGGCTTTTCCGTCTTCGAGTTCTACCCCTTTTTGAATCGAGAGCAGATCTTTCTTGGCCAAAGCCTTGTCGAGGACAACGCTCAAAATTTGCACGGCCCCTCTTGACGGGTGAGTAAGCTTTTTCGCGGTATCGGCATCGTTGGTGAACAGTAATACACCGGTCATGGAACGGTCCATCGTGCCTACGGGATACAAGCGTTCACGCGTGGCATTGCCGATGAGTTCGTCGACGCTCTTTTTCACGCGGTTGTCGTTCACCGTGGTAATGAACCCTTTGGGCTTGTTCAACAATAAATATTTCTTCTTCTCGCTCTTGATTGGGCTGCCGTTGAATTTCACGGTATCCGTAGGCTTGACCTTAAAGCCCATAGTAGTCACTACCTTACCATTGATTTCTACTAAGCCCGCTGAGATCAAATCATCGGCCTCACGTCGGTTACAAATGCCGGCAATGGAAAGGAATCTGTTCAAGCGAATCTCATCATTCGACCCGGCTAATTCCTCCGCGCTCTTGCGCTTAACACGCTTAAAATTTCCAGGACCTCGTTTGAAATCCTTCTTACCTTTGTTTTTGGAACGATTTGAATCCGAAAAACGTGGCGAACGAGGGCCGTCTGAGAAGCGGTTACGACTTTCAGTTTTCTGAGATCCTCCTGAGTTAGAGCGGCTGTTGCGCATGATGCGGTAGTTTTTACAAAGGTATATGCTTAGGCCCTCTGCAATTCAAATGCCATAAAATTTCAGTTAACATCTAAAAGGAGTAGGATAGGGGTGTCCAATTCTGGTGAAAACCCAACCAACCACACTTCAACTTCTGAGCATTGGTGCTCACTGAGCAAGGAGGCATCCATTAATAGGAGCCGTTGAATTTATCGCGGACCGACCCAATGACAAGCTTCATGCGGCATACGTTTTCAGTATTTGACCTCCACAACTAACAATACATCGTCATTTTTGGTGATTACATCCGCTTCAAATCGATCCATGCGAAAATCTTTCGCGACCAAATGATGCCCGCTCGCCAGCAGCATTTCAGTAGCCAATCGCTCGAATGTTATGTAAGACCCCATGCCCAAGAAATTGGGCCCTTAAAAACAAAAAGATAAGAAATCTGGAGAACAAAAAGTTATACACTTCTCAGGATGATGGGCCAATTCTCTTTTGTATGCCCAATAATCGGGTGCTCATACACGGGCACGCCCTCGGCTTCAAAGTGTTTTCTCAAGGAATGTCGAACGTCGGGACCCCACGGAATATGGTGGTCGTGTATATCAGAAAACACGCCAATAACCACAGCCTCTAAGCCTTTGAAGGCACCGCGTCGGCGAAGGGCAAGGAGCATTCGGTCCAAATGGTAGTGGTATTCGTCGAGGTCTTCCAATAGTAAAATGCAGCCATTTAAGCTTGGTAAACTTGGGGTACCTAGGATGCTGTATATAACGCTGAGGTTGCCCGCAATGACTTGGCCGTGCACCTCCTTAGGTAAGGCACAATGCAGTGCATCTTCTTCACCCATCAACACCTTGAGTGTTGCTTCGATAGCGTCTTTTTTAGTCGTCTCAAAACTGATGGGCATGGGTGCATGTAGGGTGGCCAGTCCTTGTTGTACTCCGTGGCACAAAAACGTGGTGAAATCTGAAAAACCCACGAGCCATTTCGGATACTTCTGAAGTACCCCCCAATCCACTGCGTCCACCATCTCCGCACTTCCGTATCCGCCACGCACATTCCAAATAGCCTTGACCTCGGGATGGTGTACCAGTGTATTGAAATGGGATACTCGCTCTTCAATGGTACCGGCTAACTGGTGGTGTTGGTTTAGAATATCCGGTTCGTAATAGACCTTGAAGCCTGCGCCTTCCAAAACCGACTTTGCGGTTTCGATCATTTCGGGAAGGGCAAATCTAGCCGTAGCACTAATGCCGATGGTATCTCCAGGAGTTAGAAATTGTGGTGTGGTTTGTTTCATTACCCGAAAAATACCCAATAAATGCGCATTATCTTCGCGGTATCGTTTAAACGTTTTCAAAAAGGAATGAGTACGAACAAAAAAATCATGGTGACTGCGGCCTTGCCATACGCCAACGGTCCTATACACATCGGGCACCTTGCGGGGTGTTACCTTCCATCGGATATCTATGTTAGGTATCTAAGAATGCGGGG
>DMQR01000142.1:0-9797 GCA_003455605.1 Cryomorphaceae bacterium
GGCGAAAGTAAGTATTTTGAATGTTGCTTGGTAAACATCACCAAGGCCCTCAAAGAAATTTCTTAACATAGCACGAGCGTTTAGAGTTGCTAAAATAAAATAAAAAAGCCAATGCTTCTTAGCTATTTCAGAAAGATTGACGCCTACTCCGCAATCCGCGTTTTTGCCGCGGCCATAGTCGCATTTGCAGTGCATTGGTCAACTGGAATAGAGTCTTGGCAAGACGTGGTGATGAGCCTTGGACTGGGTGCGCTCTGGCTTTGGTTGTCCTGGACATTGTTGCGCGACCGCTGGGTTATTAAGGCTAGTGCTTTGCGGTTTATGACCTATTTACTGTTGGCGTTGTATTGGAGCGTCGAATTCGAGATAAGTACACTATTGTTTTATACGTTAGTGGTAGAACTGAATTGGTACCTCGCTGAACGTTATAAAAGAAAAGATTCGGTGCTTTCGGTGTTGCACAGCGGTACATTAACAGCGTTATCCTCCCTTTGGCTCTCTCAAGAAGCGCTGTATTATGTGGGTACGGTGCTCATGATTTGGCTAGTGACTGGGGGAGTAAAGGTTAAAACGATACTGCAATGGCTATTGGCTTGGTTCATGGTCATCGTTCCGTTGACATATTTCTTGACGAGAGAAGAGTTCAATAGTCAATCATACTCTAATGTACCTTTAGGTTGGTGGTCCTTGCTTATGGTGTTGTCCATTGTGGCAATAGGTCAATGGGTTCAATCGTACTTAAAGTCAAATCAAAAGAATAAATCACGTTCTATTGTGGCGGGTTTATTCGTGGCTGGTGGAGGATCGCTCGGCTGGTGGCTGGGCTCTTATTTTGGCACGGCTATTTGCATTATGGGTTTGAGTTATCATTTGGCCAATAGCTTACGTTATTTTAAGCGCGACCGATTGGCTGAGGTACTCTTCTACTTGGTACTTACCTTTGTTCTAGTCTCTCACTACGACGTGATTCCCTGGTAAATGAGTTCATCACCTTCCATTTTAGTGGTTAGATTGTCTGCCATCGGTGATTTGGTAGTGGTGGCGCCTGTGGTGGCCCAATTACATCATGAAGGCTACAAAGTTTCTTTGTTGTGCAAGGATGCCTACCGCCCGGTAGCCTTGTGTTTGCCAGGCGTGGCGGAGGTATATTCCTGGGAGAAGGATCGAGTAAAACTTGCAGAACAAGGGTGCAATTTTACGGTAGTTTTAGACTTACAGGGGACCGCTAAATCAAAGCGATGGACGCGTGGATTGAAGGTTAAGGTGTTGACCTACAAGAAGCCGTATTTTCGTCGTATCCTGTTGCTGGTATTTGGCCAAAGGTTTGCCCTTGAGCCTGTGGTGTCGCGATATTTTAAGGCCGCGGAGCCTCTGCTCAAGAATGGGGCGGGGGCGCCGGCGGAATTGGTCCTGCCAAAAACAACATTAACCTTGCCGGAAGAGCCCTATATCGCAATGGTGATCGGAGGGACCCATGCTGGGAAGCGATTGAGTTACGACCAGTGGCGTTTGGCTATTCGCGAGCTGCTGAAATTGGGATTGCCCATCGCCTTGGTTGGCGGACCTGAAGAAGCGAGCATCGGGGAGAGCTTGGAGCAGCCTTTGGGTTCTGGGGTGTCCAATTATTGCGGAACCACCACCATCATCGAAGGTATGGCAGTCGTAAAAGAGGCGGCCTTGGTGATCAGTGGAGATACTGGTTTCATGCATGCAGCAGCAAATTTCAAGCGTCCGCTCATCAGTCTTTGGGGCGCCACTCACCCAAGCTTAGGCTTTGCGCCATGGCCTCATTACTCAGCCCAATTCCAAATCATTGCCAAAGGACGTTCCCCCATAAGCAAGCACGGAAAAGTGCGTTGGTGGCAGCGTAATCCAATGAAAAAATTCCCGGTAGAGGAAATTGCCCTTATTGCTGAGCAGATTCTGAGGGATAGAACAACGCTTTGAGCTCTGTAGCATCGCTAGGGTCCATTTTTCCTGCGATGATTAGTGCCAACTGACGTCTGCGCAACGCCGCTGCATAGCGCTCTTTTTCAAAGTCTGTTTCTGGCGAAATACTTGGGATTTTAACAGGTCTTCCCAACCCATCGACGGCCACAAAAGTGAATATGCCCTGGTTCGCTTTCACACGAGGCTCGCCTGGGCCTTTGGACTCCAAGTACACATCTGCAATGACTTCCATAGATGAAGAAAAAGCGCGGCTAACCTTCGCCTCTATGGTCACAATAGCGCCATGAGGAATAGGGTTTTTAAAAGCCACATTATTGATTGTAGAAGTCACCACAGTTTCCTTACAGTGACGGTGCGCTGCAATGGCGCAACATCGGTCCATCCAGCTAAGCAACTGACCTCCGAAAAGGTTGTTCAACGTATTTGTATCATTCGGCAGGACGATTTGGGTCATCACCGAAAGACTATCCTTGGGAGTTTTTCCTTGTGTCATGAGGGTCTAATTTTTACACTAAAAAGGTAGGGGATCCTATTTAGTAGGCGTAAATCCAAGCATGCTGGTTGATGCTGCTCTGGATTTGGGCGAGATCTTGCTTCGCTGCCTCTCTTGAGAGGTAATGTCCAAGGCCCACCTTCAATAGAGATCCAGGTAGAATATTTACATCCATTCCATCGACTTTTAGTTCATCAGCTAATGTAGTTGCATTGTCCTCAATCTTAAAAGCTCCTACTACGATGCAGTACCTTTTTGTCGCCGTAGCTTTGCGCACTACTGTGGGTGTTTGCACTGATGTATTCACGACTGTCTCAACTTCTTCCTCGACAGGAGAGTCTAAAATGCTGGGGGCAGTAGGCTGACGATCGCTGTGGTCCAATTCTATAATGCGCCCAGGCGCAAACCATCCCGCCATCTCCGTACGAAGGTCGCTCTGGTAAACTCCCAAGGTAACCAACGCTGTGATAGCAGCGGCAACGGCTGCTTTACGCCATGCTTTCAAGCCCTCTGAACGCTGCTCGGTTACCATCTTCAAGCTCGCAGCTACTTTCGACTCTAACGCACTTGGTTCATTCAACGCGTACAACATCACTGTTGAGAATCCAAATGAATAGTGGTCGAACTGGTTGTTCTTCTCTGCAACAAAAGTGCCATTCTTTCTGAAAGAACCCAACCCTTGTAACCACAAGATACTACCTGAATCTAACGTGCTCTGCCACTGGTTCACCTTGCGGGCAATCCAGCTCTCTGCCATTTCAATGGAGCAACGCATTTGCTTCATTACCGCTGGCAACAACGAGTTTTCGGTGGTAGTATTAGAAGGGGTGAATCCCACATACTTTCCTCTCGGAAAAGCTGTATTGGTTACAGCATCCCAACGGGCCGGTTTTTCCATCAGGTAGAACGTGCCCCATGAAGGGATTTGCAAGCGTCCGCCCTCTGAAAGTCCTTGTATGATGATGGTTTCAATTTGCATTACTTACAAATTTGCGAAAAGTGTGGTTAATACCTTTTTATTACCTCGCGCAAGGGATGTAGTTTTTATACACAACCTGTTAATAACCCTGTGCTATGAAACCCGTATTGTGCCTGAATTTCTTCCGCTCCACTACAAACACAAAGAAGAAGCAATGGATTGCCTCCTTACCGCTTGAATTCTTTACACTTGAAAATCAATTTGAAAAGGCTTTGCTCACTGCCTTCCCTGCCGCGCGACAAACATGCCCATGTGCGAGGGGCCTAATGCGTTGATTGCCGACGAGATAGCCAGTACGGTAGTGAGTTGGGAGGACTTTGCACCGCGTTTTGATCCGATGTGGTGAAAAAATGACGCGATTTTTGGTGAAGGTGAGGTGTTAGAGGCAGAGATTTTGAGTTTATTTCCGCACGTAACGAAGGTAAAATTGGACCATATTTCCTCCCGATTGAATCAATGGAAAGTCAGTATTTACAAGCGTTTGAATACACTTATGGAATTAGGTTACATAGAACGCGTAGGGGTGCAAACCTATTGTCGGAAAACTGTGCATTAATGTGATTCACAAGTTCAGTTTTGTTCTACATTTGCTATGAAAACCTATCAATCATACAGACAAAATGTCGAGCCAGTACCAAGGCCTCATCGATGCATTTGTTGCAAAGGTCGAAGCCGCCAACCCAAACGAGCCTGAATTTATGCAGGCGGTACAGGAAGTTGCAGAATCTGTAATTCCCTTCATCGAAAACAATCCAAAGTATACGGGCAAAAGTTTACTTGAGCGTATAGTGGAGCCGGAACGCACCATTATCTTCCGTGTGCCATGGACCGACGACGCAGGTAATGTGCACGTCAACAAAGGTTACCGCGTGGAATTTAACAGCGCTATCGGCCCCTATAAAGGTGGCTTGCGTTTCCACCCGACGGTAAACTTGAGCGTGTTGAAATTCTTGGGCTTCGAGCAAATCTTCAAAAACGCCTTGACCACTTTGCCAATGGGCGGTGGTAAGGGTGGATCTAACTTTGATCCCAAAGGCAAGTCGGATGGTGAAGTAATGCGTTTCTGTCAGAGCTTCATGACCGAATTGTCTCGTCACATTGGTGCGGACACTGACGTTCCTGCCGGTGATATTGGTGTGGGCGCACGTGAGATCGGATACATGTTCGGACAGTATAAGCGCATTCGCAACGAGTTCACAGGCGTGTTGACCGGAAAGAGCTTGTCGTGGGGTGGTTCCTTGATCCGCCCAGAGGCGACCGGTTACGGAACGGTATACTTTACTCGTGAAATGTTAGCCACTAAGGGCGAGAGTTTTGGCGGTAAGCGCGTAGTGATCTCAGGTTCAGGTAATGTGGCCCAATTCGCTACTGAGAAAGTAATGGAACTCGGCGGTGCGGTACTGACCATGAGCGATTCCTCAGGACACATCGTATGTGAGGGCGGAATGAGCCGTGAGCAATTGGATTTTGTCATGGAGTTGAAGAACGTACGTCGCGGACGTATTTCTGAGGCGGCCGATGCATTTTCAAACATCACTTTTCACGAAGGCACGCCTTGGGGGGTGAAATGTGATGTTGCCCTGCCGTGTGCGACTCAAAACGAATTGAAGGGCGATGATGCCCAGAAATTGGTGGCAAATGGAGTGATGGCGCTTGGCGAAGGTGCGAATATGCCTTGCACTCCAGAGGCTGTCGAGCACTTCCAAAGCAATGGCGTGTTGTTCTCACCAGGTAAGGCGTCAAACGCAGGTGGTGTGGCTACTTCAGGTCTGGAGATGAGTCAGAACAGCCTTCGCATGAGCTGGATTCGTGAAGAGGTAGATGGTCACTTGGGCCGAATTATGACAGATATTCATGCTTCATGTGTGAAATATGGAACCAAAGAAGACGGTTCTGTGGATTATGTGCAAGGCGCAAACATCGCAGGTTTTGTGAAGGTGGCGGATGCCATGCTAGATCAAGGTGTGGTGTAAGGAGGACCAATTTTCTCTAAAAATGCTACGGGCGCCCGTTCTTTTTTCAATAAGTCCGACAGGCTTAGGCCCTTAACCACCAGCGCTGAACTTCGTCAATACAGCCCTCTTGATGGGTTATGTGCCCCATATGTCCCGAGGGCGAGGTATAGCGGTAGTTCACCCCTGTTGCTAACGACCATTTTTCCGTATTATCAAAGGGAATAATAGTGTCCAATTTCCCTGCAAAAACCCCCACTGAAATGGCCCCACTTTCGAGGATGTGCGTACGGTCTTTCCGGATTTTCATGCCCTGAATCGCCGCTACAATTCCATCCACTGACATCTCGAGACTATGATTAATCTGGAGGTGAATCGCAGGTTGGAAGGCCTCGTGCATAGTGGTATCAAAGAGCTGAGGAATGGACGCTCGAATGAAGGAATTGTGATTTTGTTGGACTAATTCTGCTGCCTTATCCCTCATCACCTGACGCGCCGGAGAATCGGCCTGCGGGGTGGAGAAAAACAACCCCACTTGTTCTAGTTTTTCCGGGTGTAATTCAGCATAGGCTAAGGCTACATAGCCGCCCATACTGTGACCTAACAGATGGAAAGAGGGGAGCTGGCAAAATTGAACCACCGCATCCACAGCCTCAGCCATTAACTCCATGGTGTGTACAGCGGCGAATGAATCGCTCTGTCTATGACCTGGCAAATCAATCATAAGCACGGGACCATGTGTATTCCAGGCCTGCGAGAGTCCGTCCCACATGCGAGAATCTTCCAAAAAGCCGTGCAGCAGCACCAAAGGCTTTTGTGCCGGATTACCCGGCAGCCATTGGTAGTGTAGTTGACCGTTTTTAAAAGGTAATAGGGCCATTATTGGGCCATGAATGCCTCAATTTCTTCCACTGTCTTGGGGATGGCACGCGTCAAGTTTTCGTGACCATCTTTGGTGATCACGATATCGTCTTCGATGCGAATGCCCAACCCTTCTTCAGGGATGTAGATACCGGGTTCTACAGTGAATACCATGCCTTCCTCTACAGGGATGGTCCATAAACCGTAGTCATGTACGTCCAAGCCGAGGTAGTGGCTGGTACCGTGCATGAAGTACTTCTTATATGCTGGCCATGCAGGATCTTCGTTTGCTACATCCACTGCGGTAATCAAGCCTAGTTTCAAAAGTTCTTCGGTCATCAATTCGCCCACCTTCTTATGGTAATCGTCCAACATAATACCTGGACGCAGCAAAGCGATGGCTCCTTCGTGTACTCTTAAAACGGCGTTATATACTTCCGTTTGACGTGCCGTGAATTTCCCGTTTACAGGGTAACAGCGCGTTACATCACAGGTGTAATTTCCATATTCTGCACCCACATCAAAGAGTACGAGATCACCGTCATTACACTGATCGTTGTTTTCGATGTAGTGCAATACGTTTGCATTGCTTCCTGCAGCGATAATAGGAGTGTAAGCGAAGCCAAGACTGCGGTTGATCAAAAACTCGTGCATGAACTCGGCCTCTAATTCGTATTCCCAAACCCCAGGCTTCAAGAATTTCAAAATGCGTTTGTAACCTTTTGTAGTGATTGTTGCCGCTTCACGCATCACTTCAAGTTCAAGTGCCGTCTTGGTCCCGCGAACTCGATGTAAAATAGGCTGGCTGCGCTCGAATTCGTGGCCATGATAGTGTTCCTTAATCCATTTATTCATTCTGTCCTGACGCAATTCTGTTTCTACATGCGCTCTCAAATGCTCATTCCCATTGAGGTAGATACGCTCGGCATTCACTGCCATTTCGTTGAACACTCGCTCGAAATCAGACAACCAGAAAACGCTTTTAATACCACTAATGTCGAAGGCCTCGTCCTTGGTATACCTTGCCCCTTCCCAAACGGCTATAAGGTCATTGGTTTCTTTTAAAAACAAGACTTCCTTGAGGTTGTCTTTATGAGCATCA
This sequence comes from Cryomorphaceae bacterium, assembly GCA_003455605.1. Lineage (GTDB taxonomy): Bacteria > Bacteroidota > Bacteroidia > Flavobacteriales > Schleiferiaceae > UBA10364. The sequence goes on from DMQR01000142.1 coordinate 7,338, forward strand.
GGGAACAAAACAAGGATACTTTCTTCTTGATCTGCACCGCTTAAAAATAGAATATCACTGTGCTGCTTGAACGGTAAATGACCGTCAGCACTGGTTGGATAGATATCGTTTGACGTGAAAATGGCCAAGGAATTTGGTTTCATTAGTGCAGTAAAACGACTTCTGTTTTCTATAAAAATCTCTCGGTTCAGTTGATGATATCTCATGATAGGGTGTGACTATATTAACTTAGAATAGTTCTATTATGATTTATTCTACTTCATTGGCATAGACTAAAGTCTGTGCCGTAAATTTGTAATGCTAAAAGTAGGCTATTAAACTTTAAAATCGCTTATGGCATCAACTTCTAAAGGTCTTTTCGGCTCTTCACTAGCTCGTAAGTACTGGATGGCTGCTACAGGACTCTTTTTGTGTAGCTTCTTAGTTGGACATTTATTGGGTAACCTTCAACTCTTCTTTACTACTGAGGAAGGTAAGCTTGCGTTCAACGAATACGGTCACTTCATGACGACCTTTCCAGTGGTGAAGATCCTATCCTATGCGACCTACATAAGCATCCTTTTGCATACTGTGGACGGAATCATGTTGGCGCGTCAAAACAGAGCAGCACGCCCTGTTGGGTATGTGAAGGAAAATCAGGCGGCGAATGCTTCATGGGCTTCGCGTAAGATGGCTTTGCTTGGCATTCTTACGTTATTTTTTATAGTAGTTCACATGAAGAGTTTCTGGTACGAAATGCACTTCGGTACGCTTGGTATAGATGCTAATGGCAATAAAGACCTTTGGACCTTGACAGTCACTGCTTTTGAGCAGTGGTGGTACACTGCCTTCTACGTACTCGCCCTTACCGCCCTAGCATTCCACTTGAGCCACGGTGCGCAAAGTGCTTTCCAAACTATAGGTTTTAATCATCCGAAATACACGCCGCTAGTCGAAAAGTTAATGACGGCATTTGCTTGGTTGATTCCTGCAGGCTTCATCGCTGTAGCTGTATTCTTATTTATTGTTCAACCAGGTCAAGCACTATAATTCTCTTATTATGGCATTAGATTCTAGGATTCCAGCAGGCCCATTAGGCGAGAAGTGGACAAAACATAAAGGCGAGATCCCATTGGTATCGCCTGCAAATAAGAGATTAATTGATGTAATCGTAGTAGGTACCGGTCTAGCCGGTTCTTCTGCAGCAGCTTCTTTGGCTGAGATGGGTTACAACGTGAAGGCATTCTGTTTCCAGGATTCTCCTCGTCGTGCACACTCTATCGCAGCACAAGGGGGGATTAACGCAGCGAAAAACTATCAGAACGATGGTGATTCAGTCTACCGTTTGTTCTACGATACGATCAAAGGTGGTGATTACCGTTCAAGAGAGGCCAACGTTCATCGTTTGGCTGAGGTAAGCCGCAATATTATTGACCAGTGTGTCGCTCAAGGTGTTCCTTTTGCGCGCGACTATGGTGGTCTGCTAGACAACCGTTCTTTCGGTGGTGTACAGGTAAGCCGAACGTTCTATGCAAAAGGTCAGACTGGCCAACAATTGCTTTTGGGAGCCTACTCTGCATTGAACCGTCAGATTGCGAAGGGTCGTGTCAAAATGTACGCACGTCACGAGATGCAAGAGCTTGTTGTCGTAGACGGCAAAGCTCGTGGTATCATTGCGAAGAACCTTGTAACAGGGGAATTCGAGCGCCACAGTGCACATGCAGTGCTACTCTGCACCGGTGGTTACGGCAATGTATTCTTCTTATCAACGAATGCGATGGGATCGAACGTTACAGCTGCTTGGAAAGCACACCGTAAAGGAGCGTACATGGCAAACCCATGTTTTACGCAGATTCACCCAACCTGTATTCCAGTAAGTGGTGAGAACCAAAGTAAATTAACTTTGATGTCAGAGTCATTGCGTAACGACGGTCGCATCTGGGTTCCTGCGAAGAAGGAGGATGCAGAAGCTATTCGCGAGGGTAAACTTCATCCAAACGATATCGCAGAAGAAAACAGAGATTACTACCTCGAGCGTCGCTATCCGGCCTTCGGTAACCTTGTGCCTCGTGATGTTGCCTCTCGTGCAGCGAAAGAACGTTGTGATGCAGGCTATGGGGTAAACAGGACTGGGGAAGCAGTATACCTCGATTTTGCTGCAGCTATCACGCGCTACGGTGAGGAAGAAGCCCACGTGAAAGGGGTCAAGAACCCATCAGATACAGATATCAAAGTATTGGGTGAAAAGATCGTTGAAGCCAAATACGGTAACCTTTTCCAGATGTACGAGAAGATCACTGCTTCTAACCCATATAAGGAGCCTATGATGATTTACCCAGCAGTACACTACACCATGGGCGGCCTTTGGGTAGATTATAATTTGATGACTTCGATCCCGGGTTGTTTCGCCTTGGGGGAGGCAAATTTCTCAGATCACGGAGCAAACCGTCTCGGTGCATCTGCATTGATGCAGGGTCTTGC
>DMQR01000142.1:10113-10327 GCA_003455605.1 Cryomorphaceae bacterium
ATCTGCATTGATGCAGGGTCTTGCGGACGGATACTTTGTTGCACCATATACTGTGGGTGAATTCCTGAGCAACGACATCCGTACAGGAAAGATTTCTACGGATTCTCCAGAATTTGAAGAAGCTGAAAAAGCAGTTCGTGAGCGTACAGATAAGTTCATCAATAACAACGGGACTAAATCTGTTGACTACTTTCACAAGCGTCTCGGTAAAATC
>DMQR01000002.1 GCA_003455605.1 Cryomorphaceae bacterium
TACGACCGTCTGCCGCGGGTCCGCGTGACGAGGAGGGGGCAATGGCATCAAGGAAGGTAATATTTGCCGTGGCCACAACGTTCTTTCCTTGTTTATGACCACCAGTGATATTACCCCATTGGGAGCCCGCACCATATCCACAGTTTGATCCATTATTATTTCCTGCGCTGAAGACGTGTAATAGGGCAGGATTTTGAATGATGTCTTTATCTACTTGGGCCGCGTAATTCGTATATCCAGCGTTACAGCCATTCGAATAGGAAGAATTGGTCACACGTACTCCATAGCTGTCATAGTGTGCATCTACGTTGGATAAGTTGCCCGGGTAGCTATAGTATACGTTGTAGGCTCCTGGGGCTACACCTTCTCCGTCTGGATCGATATTTCCAGCACCGAGGATCGTGCCCGCCACGTGATCGCCGTGGTCTCCTAAACTTGTGCCTGCCAATGAGGTGAGTCGGCCTTTGTAATCTGCGTGTGGGCCTATATCGCCATCATCACCATGGCCCACTACTACGCCCGTACCGTCGTAGGGTAAGGATGCTTGTGTTTGAGATAAACGTCCCGCTGCGCGTACATTGAAGTTTTCCGGGCTTCCTGGCTCTTCGATGGCTTGAATGAATCTGATTTGCTCGTATGCGGCGAGGCTCAGTAGGTCGTTGGGATCTACGACTAGGGTATACCAATTATTTTTTAACGCCTGTGCTTTTAAAAAGGCCCTGGCCGTCGGAAGGGATTGACGTACCTCGAATAGGACCGCAACCTCATCGCCCATCCAAGCCCAGCTCGGAATGTCCATCTTCGCCAGCGGTCCGTCTAATTTCATTGCCGCGCTAAAGGGCATGAAGGCGCGAACGCCTGAATTTTTCAAAGCATCCGCTGTAATTCCAGCCGGCAACGCAACTTCAAATGCATTTTCAGGCAAATATTGTATGAGTTCAATACCCAAATCCTCCAAGGCTTTTTTATCTTCGGCAAGCACTGGACCATTCCATAGAGCCACGCCATAGGTAATGCGCTGTGCATGGATACCTATAAAAGTCTCTTCTTCAATACGATAGGTTCCGGATTTAAGCTTTAAGGCCAATTGGGCCTGCGCTTGAAAACCAACAATCGTGAATAGGAGGAGTAGAAATCGAGTCATAAACAATGAAAAATTGGAAATTGAATATACTATTTAACCGCCGCCATTTAAAATGGTTGGGTTTTCTCCTTTTTATTTTCCACATTACTCATGTTCAAGCGCAATATATACCACTCAATCAAAGTCAGGCCATGGCTGAAATGGAGCGCTATGGCTCAGGCAAACGTGTGTTATATCTGGCTGCCCATCCAGACGATGAAAATACCCGATTGATCGCGTGGTTGTCTAATGCGCTCGATGCGGAAACAACCTATTTGTCTCTTACCCGGGGTTCGGGCGGACAGAATTTAATCGGCGACGAGCTCGGCGACGAGCTCGGCATTATCCGTGAACACGAACTTCGCGCGGCACGCAGCATCGACGGCGGGAACCAGCGTTTTACAGATGCCCTTGATTTCGGGTATTCAAAAAGCGTGGACGAAGTATGGACCAAATGGGACCATGAAGACCTCCAGCTACAAACTGTGCGCACCATCCGAGAGCTCAAGCCAGATTTTATCATTACTAGATTCCCTCCGGACGAGCGCGCCGGCCATGGCCACCACACGGCCTCAGCCGAACTGGCCATCGAATGTGCGGAGCTGGCCGCGGACGAGAAATACGATACAGCCACAGCCGCTTGGTCCGTGCAGGGCGTTTGGTGGAATACCTCCATATGGTGGGACCCTACCTTAAAAGACGATCCTGAGGCTGTACACTTAGATATGAGTGGATTCGACCCGCTATTGGGCGATACCTATGGCGCCATTGGCGATGCCGCGCGTTCCATGCATAAGTGTCAAGGATTTGGAGTTCCAATTAATCGCGGCCCTCGTGAAGAGTACTTCAAGAAGCTTTGGGGTGGAGGAGATTTATCCTCTTACCTCATGCCGGACCCTGGCGCGGATATACAAAGTGTGTTGGCACAGGATGCGGCATTTGCTCTTGAAATAGGCGATCAAAAGCAAGCCATTGCCAAATGGGCAGAGCTGGGCAAGGTAGTGTTGGAGCAAACCACTCCGGAATCTGATAAATATCAGCGCTGGCAACGGGTGATGGTACATCTATTGGGCGTTTATGCTGAGGTCTTCACTTCTGTAAACCCTATGCCGGAAGGCCCCTCGTATCCAGCGACCTTGGTACTTCAAGCCCTGAATCTTGATCTGGAAGTACAGCTGGCTTCGATTAAGGCACCTAACAAGGATATGGGTTTGAATCCCGCACAGGTACTCACTAGCGAAGGGCAGGAGATTGAAGTAGATTTGTACGATGAGGGAAAAATCACAAATTACATCAGGGTCCGATTAGAACATGAATCCGCCATTATTTTACTCTACCTCAAGCCTGTCACCAAACTTAGCGACCGCGCCGTAGGGGAATACCGCGAGGCCATCGCCGTGGAGCCGGCCATTCACGCGAAATTCGACCAAACAGTCTATTGGAATACTGGCAAGAAAGGATCCATAGGATATAGCATTTACTCCAAGGATGGTGGTGAGTTCGCTTGGTCGGTAAATTTCGCCCTCAAGGGATTGAAACACATCAATGGTTACGATCATCTGATTAAAGACGCGAATCATCAGATTATATTCAATACCATTGAAAAAAGCGCAATGTTGAATTCTGGATGGAATCGCTTCACAGAGGAAGTCCCCGCGAAAATGAAAGATGGGAACTATTCGGTTTTTTTGTCATCAAATATTGAAACACCAAAAATGGCCATTCCAAAGTCTATTAATGAGAAGCAAACCATCAGTTACCCTCATATTGGCACGCATTACATGTACACTCAGGCACAATCGACTTTGACTGTCCTGGACCTCAATAAAAGGCGAATCAAAGTGGGCTACATCGAGGGAGCAGGCGATTTGATGGATGAGACGTTGGAAAGCGTAGGCTATGAAGTGGTTAGAATTACAGAAGAGACCCCAGAGCTTTGGGATGAAATGGATGCTATTTTAGTAGGTATTCGCGCGTTTAATACCGAAGCGTGGATGATGGAGACTGAAGAGCGCATCAAAAGTTTTGTGGCCAATG
>DMQR01000215.1:0-161 GCA_003455605.1 Cryomorphaceae bacterium
TGAAAGTTGCTGCCTCGACTTTGAAAACAATCAATAAGAAAGGAATCTCTGCTGTGCTTAAAGAAGCCGAGGCAAAAGGATTCGTTGTAAAATAATTTAGAACATGGCGAAGAAAGGTAACCGCGTTCAAGTAATCCTAGAGTGTACCGAGCACAAAGAGT
>DMQR01000215.1:475-3324 GCA_003455605.1 Cryomorphaceae bacterium
AGAGTGTACCGAGCACAAAGAGTCAGGTATGCCAGGTACTTCTCGTTATATCACAACTAAGAACAAGAAAAATACGCCAGATCGTATGGAGTTGAAGAAATACAACCCCATTTTGAAACGTATGACTGTTCACAAAGAGATTAAGTAAGATGGCAAAGAAAGTAGTAGCAACGCTTAAGAGCGCAGATGCAAAACAGTTCACTAAGGTGATCAAAGCAGTTAAGACTCCAAAAGGATCATACTCTTTCGAAGAGCGTGTTGTGTCTAAGGACATGGCCAAGGAGTTCTTGAAATAAGATTCCGTCTGAATACCGATATTTGAACCACTCCGAGGAGTGGTTTTTTTATATCTAACCCATTGAACAATGAGCTTCTTTTCAAAATTCTTTACGCGAGACAAGAAAGAGACCTTAGACCAAGGCCTTGAGAAGACACGTAGTAACGTTTTTGAAAAGATTACCCGCGCCGTAGCAGGCAAAAGCACCGTGGACGACGATGTACTTGACGAGATTGAAGAGGCATTGATTACTTCAGATGTGGGTTTGGATACTACCGTTAAAATTATCGAAGCCCTCGAGGAGCGCGTGGCCCGTGATAAGGTCATGGCTCAGGATGAACTCATGGACATGCTGTACAAGATTATTTCAAACTTAATGAAGCACGAGGGCGGAATGTGGGAAGATTTCGAACTTCCCAAAACTGAAGGTCCCTATGTACTGATGGTGGTAGGGGTGAACGGTGTAGGGAAAACTACGACAATAGGAAAATTGGCGCATCAGTTCAAACAGAAGGGGTACAACCTTGTCTTGGGTGCAGCAGATACCTTCCGTGCGGCGGCCATTGACCAGTTAGTCGTGTGGGGCGAGCGCACCGGTGTACCTGTGGTCAAGCAGCAGATGGGCTCCGATCCGGCGTCCGTTGCCTTTGATACACTTCAGCATTCCTTGAGCAAGGGAGCAGATTTAGCCATTATTGATACAGCGGGTCGCTTGCACAATAAAACTAACCTCATGCAGGAGCTTTCTAAAGTTCGCCGCGTGATGGACAAGGTCATTCCCGGAGCGCCCCATGAAGTACTTCTGGTACTCGACGGATCTACTGGACAGAACGCTTTATTGCAAGCGAAGGCATTCGCTGAGGCCACACAAATCACCTCTTTAGCTGTGACCAAGCTCGACGGTACCGCAAAAGGTGGGGTGGTCATCGGCATTTCAGACCAGCTTAGTATACCCGTGAAATTCATTGGTGTGGGTGAGGGGATGGATGATCTACAACTATTTAATCCACAGGCATTTGCCTCAAGTTTGTTCAATAAGTAAGCAATGCGTACGAAAAGCCCAAAAAAGAATAAGATCAATGTGGTGACCTTGGGTTGCTCTAAGAATATCTATGATTCAGAAGTATTGATGGGACAACTCAAGGCCAACGGCAAAGAGGTAGTCCACGAAGCTTCGGAAGAAGAGGAGGGTAATATCGTGGTGATCAACACGTGCGGCTTTATTGATAATGCGAAGCAGGAGAGTATTGATACCATATTGCATTATGCCGATAAGAAGGAACGTGGCTTGGTGGATCACGTCTATGTGACGGGGTGTTTATCGGAGCGCTATAAACCTGACCTAGAACAAGAGATTCCAGATGTGGATGCTTATTTCGGTACCCGTGATATGCCGCTGTTGTTGAAGACATTGGGGGCGGATTATAAACACGAATTGGTTGGGGAGCGTATGACTACTACGCCCAAGCATTTTGCTTATTTAAAGATTGCAGAGGGCTGTGACCGTCCTTGTAGCTTCTGTGCTATTCCATTGATGCGCGGCGAACATAAGTCGACGCCGATAGAAGATTTAGTGACTGAAGCCAGGAAATTAGCGGTGAAAGGCGTTAAGGAATTGATCCTAATCGCGCAGGATTTGACCTACTACGGTTTGGATCTATATAAAGAACGTAAGTTGGCCCATTTGCTGCGTGCCTTAGTGAAAGTAGAGGGCATTGAGTGGATCAGATTGCACTATTTGTTCCCTTCAGGATTCCCAGAGGACGTATTAGATGTCATTCGCGAGGAGCCTAAGGTGTGTCACTACATCGACATTCCACTGCAGCACGTCGCTGATCCAGTATTAAAGAGCATGCGCCGAGGTACGACCAAGGCCAAGACTGATGCCTTGTTGACAAAAATGCGCGAAAAGGTGCCGGGCATTACTATCCGTACGACACTTATTGCTGGTTATCCTGGGGAGACTGAGGAAGACCACCAAGTGGTCTTGGACTGGGTTCGTGAGCAGCGCTTCGATCGTTTGGGTGTCTTTGCCTACAGTCATGAGGAGAACACGCACGCCTATTCTTTGGAGGATGATGTTCCTGCGGAGGTCAAGCAACAGCGCATGGACGAAATCATGGCTGTTCAGATGGATATTTCGCGAGCGTTGAACCAAGAAAAAATCGGACACACATTCAAAGTACTCATCGACCGCAAAGAGGGAGGCTATTTCATTGGGCGCACGGAATTCGATAGCCCAGATGTGGACAATGAAGTCTTGATCCCGGCGGAAGATATCTACCTGAAAATCGGCGATTTCTGTGAAGTAGAAGTCGTTGGTGCCCACGATTACGACCTCATCGGTCGGTTGCTGTAGTCTTCTTCCAATCGAACTTCGAGAGTTTTTAACTTTCGGTTGTGAATAGTTCATCAATTCCCTGGCCTTTTCGGTGATAAAAGCCTTCTTGGAAGCGTTATCTTTGGAAGACTGATGATAAAGTCCACTCAAATAGCAAAGTTTTTTTTTCTGCTTCTTTTCGCAGGGGGTAACACCATATCTGCTTTTGCGTCTGATACATTAAGGGACTTT
>DMQR01000015.1 GCA_003455605.1 Cryomorphaceae bacterium
GAAATTTCCAGAACCAATGGTACCATTGGTTTTCTCGCAACTGAAAACAGAGAGCGCAAGTACTACAAAAGCGAGTGCGCGAAGGGCTTGCTTATTCAACGTCAGATTCGACCAAAAGAGATTCATAAATCTTGATTGCTTCTTCCGGTGTTTCAGCAAACCCTTTACCATCGATGCATTCAATACCGTTTGATTTACAGTATTCCGCAACGTGATCTGTATTGACTTCACCTAAAATAACCACGTCCGAGTATTTAGCAGCGAGCAATTGAAGGTCCTCACATGTCGGTGCCCCCAATCCTTCGACCAATTCGGGTGCGATTTCATCGAACAACATTCCAGCATGTAGGTTAGACCCTAATGAGCCATCAAATCCGTTATCGTAAGCTGAAAATACAATTTTCGCATCCTTGAAAATGGGGTTTTCGCTTTGGAATAGGCGCAAGTACATCGGTACGAGAGAGGACATCCATCCGTGAACGTGAATCACATCCGGTTTCCATCCTAGTTTTTCTACGGTATCAATAACTCCTTTCGAAAAGAATAAAGTACGCTCGTCATTATCTTCAAACTTTTTGCCGTCCGCATCTGCATAGGTTGCTTTACGCTTGAAGTATTCTTCGTTATCGATGAAGTACACCTGCATTCGTGCTCCTGGTACAGAAGCCACCTTAATGATTAAAGGCATGTCCATGTCGTTAATCACAACATTCATCCCGCTCAATCGAATAACTTCGTGCAATTGGTGACGACGTTCGTTGATTACCCCGAAACGAGGCATAAAAACGCGTACCTGATGACCGCTATCGTTGGTCTTTTTTGCCAAGGCAAGTGTAGTGCTTGAAATGGTGTTCTCGGGTAAATACGGATGAATTTCTTGTGAGACGAACAGAACTCTCTTGCTATCCATAAAGGGGACATTAGTTAGAAATAAGAATGCAAAGATACCCATTTTGACACTTTATATCAAAGAATAGCCTAGTTTTGAGCCGTTTTTAACACTTTATGCGGCGCATTTCATCCTTAGCAGAATTGGACCTTTGGAAGGGTCTTTTACATGGAGATACATTGGGCTTCGTACCTACCATGGGCGCTTTGCATGAAGGGCATCTGAGCCTAGTCAATATGAGCCTTGAACGGGGGGACAAAACTTTAGTTAGTATTTACGTAAATCCCACTCAGTTTAACAACCCTGAAGATTTAGTCAAGTACCCCAATACCCTCGAGAAGGATTTAGAGATGTTGGAAGCGATGGGTTGTGATGCGGTTTTCTTGCCAACGGCCGAAATGCTCTATCCTGAAGGATTGAAATCTAGAGCGTTCTCTTTTGGATTCTTGGGCTTCCACATGGAAGGGGCTAGGAGACCCGGTCACTTTGAGGGCATGGCAACGGTGGTGACCAAATTCTTCGAACTGATTCAACCAGATTTTGCGATTTTCGGCGAAAAGGATTACCAGCAGCTTTGTATTATTCGCCGTGTCGTTGTGGAGGAGAATTGGCCAGTGAAAATTGTACCGTGTCCCATAGTGCGTGAGGAGGACGGTTTGGCCATGAGCAGTCGTAATCTTAGGTTGAGCGAGGTGGAACGTGCAGAGGCGGCAAGCATTTATGCGGTGCTGTCCGAGGCATGTAAAGAGGCCGAGAGTTTTGACAGTGTGGCAGAGTTAAAAAGCTATTGTGTGGAGGCGCTCAACGCAATACCTTCATTATCCGTGGAGTATATTGAATGTTGTGACGAAAAAGAGCTGCAGCCCGTGAGAGAATTGGACCCTGAATCCCCAACAAGACTCTTTGCTGCGGTGCAGTGCGGAAATGTCCGACTCATTGATAACCTTCCTCTTTTTTAACCTACTTTTGCCGGATGCAAATTGAGGTAGTCAAAAGTAAAATTCACCGTATCCAAGTAACCGGTGCGGAACTGGATTATATAGGATCCGTCACCTTGGACGAGGACTTGATGGACGCCGCCGGATTAGTACAGGGCGAACGCGTGTACATCGTTAACGTCAACAATGGGGAGCGTTTTGATACCTACATCATCACCGGAGCACGCGGCAGCGGAGAAGTAACCTTAAACGGTCCCGCAGCGCGACGTGTTCAGCAGGGCGATATCATCATTATCATCGCATATGCGAGTATGAGTGTGGAAGAGGCCAAGAGCTTCAAGCCCACCATCATCTTCCCAAACGAATCGACAAATTGCCTCAGCTAATGGTGGCGTGGGTGAAGAAATTAATACAGTATATCCTATTCTTGGGTATAGGTCTAGCATTGCTGTACCTCACCTATAAAAATGTAAACCCAGTAGATCTTTGGGACAACCTTAAAGCCGTCTCGGTCAAAGGCCTAATCGTTATCGTTGCTATTGGGTTTTTAGCCATCATTTTCCGTGGTCTTCGTTGGGTACAAATGCTACAAAGCTTGGGCTATGAGGTGCATAGTGTGCGCGCCATTGCCGCAGTGGCCATGAGCTACCTGGTAAACTTGGTAACCCTTCGAGTGGGCGAGGTAGCGCGTTGTACTGCACTCAATAGAACGGACAAGGTGCCCATCGATAAATTGGTCGGAACGGTTGTGCTTGAGCGCGTCGTTGATACCCTATTATTCCTCGTTGTGGTGCTAAGCACTGTCATCATCTCGAGCGATGAATTAAGTGATTTTATGGTACAAAGCGGAGCCCAATTACCTCAACTCCCCGCAACAACCCTCGTCCTCGTAGGGATCATCATTGGTGGAGGGATTTTATTGGTTTATTTAACCCGTAATATCTGGATACAATGGGGCTTTGCGCAGAAAATTATAGGATTTACCACCGGAATGGCGGAAGGTCTTCGCAGCCTGCGAACTGTCAATAATAAACCATTGTTCTGGTTCTATTCTATCGGTATTTGGACCTGCTATGTAGGGACCATCGCCGTGGGGTTCACCGTTGCCAGTGGGCTCGAAAGCATAGGGCCTGAGCAAGCCTTCTTTGTTAGCGTAGCTGCGGGTCTGGGATATGTCATACCAGTCCCAGGTGGTATTGGCGCATATCACTACCTCGTTTCCAAAGCCTTGGTCGTATTGGGACTCACTGCATTTATCGGCACATCTTTCGCCACCCTCATTCACAGTTCTCAAAGCTTAATGTTTGTCATAACTGGCGCCTTGGCTTTTGTTTTTCTCTATTTTGCAGGAAGAAAATAATCCTTCCTCATGGCAAAAAAGAAAAGCGTATTTGTTTGTACTCAATGTGGTACCCAACACAGCAAATGGATGGGACAATGTCAAGGGTGTAAAGAATGGAATACGCTCGTCGAGGAGATTGCTGTAAAGAGCAAGCCAGACCCCAGGGCTTGGAGTGGCGATACCGCCGAAGCAAAACCCGTCCGTATTGAAGATGTAGAGCACACCTCAGTGCAGCGTTTTCCAGTGCCAGATTATGAATTTGCTCGTGTTTTGGGCGGGGGAATAGTCCCGGGTTCCGTGACCCTGTTGGGCGGTGAACCAGGCATAGGGAAAAGTACCTTACTACTGCAGCTAGCGTTGAGTTTTACCGGAACAGTGGCCTATATTTCTGGGGAGGAAAGCCCGTCGCAGATCAAATTGCGTGGGGAGCGCATAGGCAAGGCGGTGAGTGAATTGTATTTGCTCAGCGAGACCAAGACCGAAGCGATTTTCAATCATTTAAAGAATGTAAGACCGCATTTGGTCATTGTAGATTCTATCCAAACCTTACACGTTCCTCATGTGGAGAGTACGCCGGGTTCGGTAGCCCAAATCCGCGAGAGCGCCGCGAGCTTTATTCGGTACGCGAAAGAAACGGGTACGCCAGTGTTGTTGATTGGCCACATCAATAAAGAGGGCAGCATTGCCGGTCCGAAGATTTTGGAACACATGGTGGATGTAGTCTTGCAGTTTGCGGGCGACCCCAATCTGTTGTACCGCATTCTTCGAGCATATAAGAACAGATTTGGATCCACTCATGAGATAGGGCTTTATACTATGGAGCAAGGCGGATTATATGGGGTAGAAAACCCTAGCGATCTGCTTGTGACCAAGCAGCATGACGGACTGAGCGGAAACGCCGTGGCTGTGATGGTGGAAGGAGTACGCCCGATGTTGATTGAGATGCAAGCCCTAGTATCCACCGCCGTATATGGAACGCCTCAGCGCTCAACAACCGGCTTTGATACGCGCAGGCTGAACATGCTATTGGCGGTGTTGGAGAAACGATGTGGTTTTAGATTAGGCCAAAAGGACGTATTCCTAAACGTAACGGGAGGACTGAAGGTCGATGATCCAGGATTGGATTTGGCGGTAGTTGCCGCCATCTTAAGTTCGAATACGGATGAGCCTATTTCTGGCAAGTTATGTTTTGCTGCCGAGATAGGGTTGACCGGAGAGGTGCGCCCGATCACGCGTGTGGAGCAACGGATTAAGGAGGCAGAAAAATTGGGCTTCGATAAAATCTACATCAGCGGACACCACCAAATTGAAAAATCCCACTACGACATTGCCATAGTGGAATTGAAACGTATTGAAGAATTGGTCCAAGCCCAATTCTAATCCATCTTACTCGCCGCCTTCCAATAGGTTGGCCAGCTCGCTCAAATCTGGAGTCAAAATAATTTCAGTACGACGGTTCACCGCTTTATTTGCCGGGCCATCGTTGTCCACTAAAGGCACAAATTCACCGCGACCTGCTGCCGTAATACGCTTTGGATCTAGTGACGCATTGGTAGTTAGAATCTTCACCACGTTCGTGGCACGCATCACACTTAAGTCCCAGTTGTCGCGCACTTGGCTCTGACCACGGTATGGATCATTATCCGTATGGCCTTCAACCAAGATGCTAATGTCTTGATTTTCCGCCAGCACACCCGCCAAATTCTGCAAAGCAATCTTACCATTCGGCGCCACCTCCCAAGATCCCGGGGCAAACAACAAGCTGTTTTCCAAGCTCACATAAACTTTTCCATCACGCATGTTCACAGTTAAGCCTTTGCCGGTGAATCCGAGTAATGCATCTGCCACCTTCTGGCGTACGTAGTTCACAGTACTGTCCTGACGGCCAATGATGCGTTCAAGTTCTTCCATGCGGGTACGTCCTTTTTCTAACATGCGGCGCTCGGTGTTCAAGCTATCTTCCTTCGCTTGTAAACGGCTCTGCATCGTCGCAATCTCATCCATCAACGCCTTGTTTTCTCGGGCACTCGCAGCGATGAGTGTACTGTTGTTGTCGAGCAAGTAGTCGTACTGCTTCGATAAGCGATCATACTTTGTTTGTAAGGTGCGCATGCGCTCAAACGATGCCGTAGTATCCTCTACGAGGATGTTGACGGTGCGGCGGACTTCGTCTATTTCGCGTTGGAGCTCGGTATTCTCCGCCGCCCTTGTTTCACTCTTTTGGCGTAGTTGATTCGCTTCGTTTGAGAGAATATCGTACTTATCTTGAAGTGTTCGGTGCACCTTGGTGCTAACACAAGAGGTGGTCAAAAAACCAATCACTGCAAGGAGAATGATGCGCTTCATGACAAGTTGTTTTTTGGAGTCTGATTTTTGATGAAGCCCGATTATTTCAATTCTACCGCGACAGTCCCAACCAAATAGCTATCTGTCATTACAACGATAGTGTAGATGCCTGGGGGCAATTGTACAGGTGCATCTACCGCACGACCTGCAGCAATACAAACCTCTGTCGCCTCACCTGTGAAATTTATAGTCGCTGAACCATTGAAGTTCGAACGCTCACCACCTACCACTGCAACATTCCCTTCAGGACCGTCAACTGGCTTGCCGTTTATACCAATCCACTTCGTGTAGAAAGTGGTTTCACCTTGTTCCGCAATGCGGTTTTTGGCGAGGGTGATACACACATTTAATTGGTCCGTACGCTTCGCACGGCGCGTCTTGCGCTCCTTGCCATTGCTCGCGATGCGAACCGCCCGAACCGTTGACGAAGCGATCACTAATCGCTGGCCTTTCTCTACGGTCTCAAGCAAACCTGTGTTTTGACCTTGTAAATTCGCATTCGCATCCATAGCATTGTTCAAGCTGTCAGCAATCATCTGCTCGCGCAACTTCAATGCAGCATATGCTGTGTTCGTGCTATCCAACTGCGCGACAAAAGCTGCATTCTGCTTCTTCATCCTTGCCAAACGGCTACGATACGCTTTTAATTGCTTCTTGTTTTGAACATTCACGGTATTGATGCTATCAATTAATGCACCTAGACGTTGGGTTTCGTATTGAATAAAGCCATTCAAGCTGTCATTTGCGCCCATTTGAGACAAAAGATCTGCCTTCATCTCAGACAATTCGATAGTCAATTCTTGCTTTTCGAGCTCTAGGGTATTATTCTCTTGACTTCTCAAGTAAAGTAATCCCCCCAACACCAATACGGCTAAAGCCAATATGGCTACGAACCAACCTAATTTCTTGTTTCCCTCTTCGGTACTCATCTGGTTTTTTATCTTAACTTATTAAACAACGAAACTAAAAAATCCTCTTCTCCCTACAGTTTCCAAACCCTTAAGTTTTTTAACAAGGATCGTATTTCCTAATCAATATCACCCGTGTAGCGCCTTATTATCTCTTGACGAGCAAAGCGTGTGCCAAAGCCAAGTAGAATTACTGTCTCACCACGAATGGACGTTGAACCATTCCATTGATAGTACGGATTTCTACGAGGTAGGTTCCGGTGCTAAAACCACTAAGGTCGAAGTCTTTTTCAAAGATCCTATTTGTGGTGGTCATGGTCGTATTGAACAACTCCTGACCCACGTAATTCATCACACGTATCTGCACTTCTTCCCCTTGTTCGGCTGTTCCGCTGATGTGAATCAAGCCGTTAGTTGGGTTAGGGTACATGAGGATGGATTGAGCCGATCGCTCTTCCAAACCGATCCCTTGAATATTCACGAAGATCTGCTGTGAAGTCGTATCACAATCGCCATACAACTTCAACACTGCCGTGTACTGTCCATTTGAAGTATAGGAGTGACTATGAGTGCTGCCCGTACCAGTGGCATTAGACCCGTCACCAAAGTTGATGAAATAGCTGTTGTATCCTGAAGCACCACCCCAAGTGAATGTAATGTCGGCAAAGCTGGTACCGATGCTATCGATACTATAGTTCGGGTTGCCCACGTTTATGGCAGAACAGCTGTCTGTAGTAAAGCTGTAGTACATTTTCAGGGAGGTATCGCCTGGGGCACAAACCTCAGCAACATCAAAGAAGTAGGTCATTACTGGTGCCAAACCAGTCATTGACGCCATCGCCGAAGTAGAGGTGCCCACCATGGTGTTGGTGGAACCTGAAGCAGAATAGTGGTAAATGAAGGTACCATTGCCTCCAGTCCAAGAGATATCTGCGAAGGTGCTGCCCATATTAGCAACCGCAAGGTTGTTTGGCGTGGCACAAGATGGCGTCACACAGTTTGCGGTTAGGGTGTCAACTGGGCCGGCGCTGAAGTTTCCGGAAGAAACGCTTACGCTTTGACCGTTCGATCCGCTCAAGGTGTAGTATACCTCTGACGGATAAGAGCCTTGTGCGCCATTGACCACTGCGATTTCTGTGCCTGCACAAACTTGGAAGTCGATG
>DMQR01000180.1 GCA_003455605.1 Cryomorphaceae bacterium
CCAATTCCTGTGCCTGTACACCAAAATTTGGGCGTCCCAAAGCAAGTATGACGGAGAGTATGGCCAATGTTCTCATGGCAAGCACGATTAGATCTCGGACCCTTTGTCGACGGCGTTCGCTCGTTTTAAACGTGTTGAGCCACATTAGAGAAGGAATGGGCGCAGGTATTCGCGAACGCTTACCCATCAAATGTATGATGGTGGGGAGCGAGGCGAGGGGCAGCGCCCACAATATGGCAGGAGATTCGAAAATCATTATTTAATCTCGGCCCCAACCAGGGTTATCGGTAACTGCTCTGGTGAAGTATTCAAGTCCAAAGTTCCTATGACTGTAATGACTTGGTCTGTAATGAGATTCACAGGGCGCTTAAATTCTAATTCCATTACACTTTCAGGTCCAGCTGCACCACAAAAGAAGCAGCTAGAAAAGGGAAAAGCGCTTATAGCATAGACGTGATCGACAGGGTCTAGAACAATAGCATATCCGGTGATTTGCCATTGTTTTCCGTCCCAATTTGCTTTTTGTTCTAGCGTCCACTGCGGGACTTGAAGCCAAGATGCCGTGCCTTTATCGTACACTTCAGTGAAATCGATTTGTTCAAGGCCACTCCATTGTAAACGTTCTTGCGCAATTCCGCAGAAACCTAGACACAATAGTGCTATGGTCAAACCTTTTCTCATCCGTAAAACTCAGCTTGTTGAATGATGAAAAATAATCGGTAGGGGTCATTATCGTTGAGAATGAGGATCCCCTTAATCACAACGAATTGGTCCGTTACCAAATGATCCGGTTGATCTTTAAAAACTAATTCCACTACGGTGTTCGGAGCCGCATTTCCGCAGAAAAAACAGCTCGAGAAGGCGTAACGGCTCAACGCATATTGCTTGGTCGCTACATCCACTGGAACCAAATATCCCTGCAAAACCACCTCCTGGTTCTTGTATCTATCTAGCCAAGAAGGGAATTGGGGTGCATATAAACCTTCTGAAGTCGTGCTATACGGTACAGCCAACAAATCCCAGGACACCACCTTCTGTCCCCAAGCACTTACATGGAGACTGGTGGCCATCAATATGACCGAAGCCCAATTTGTCATGACTTTCTCAATTTAATCCATAACAATCCCAAACCTAAGACCACGGTTAACAACATGGCCGTCCATTCTTCTACAACTGGTAGAACTCCGATCATCCCTTGAATAATCATTACTGAGAGGAACAATCCCAAAAGCATAAGGACCACCACATTCCCAAAGACTTGAATAAATATTGACGCTGTATTTCCGTGATGGTTTCGCAAGAAGGCAATGGTATTGAGTTCCGAGTGGTACATATTTGAGATGTAGGTAATAAACAAAAGAATTACTCCAGCTGCGATTATCCAAGACCAACGAGTAGACTGATCTATCGTCGGTTGCCATTGTTTCTGCAACTGACCAAAAATAAATACTGGGAAGGCTCCCTGTTCGTCCGGTCGCTCACTAATAATGTTTGGTAGTATGAGCATGGCCGCTTTAGACTTCAGTTTCAACATCACCGAGGTATAGGATTGTTCGACACTGTGGTGTGAGGTCCAATAGGTTTGAGGTACTGTGAATAAGGCACTTTGATCGGCACTGCGTTTGGCTTCTAAAATACCTACTACTTTCAGTGGATGTTCGTGGGATTCGCCGCGCGAATCGCTGCCGTGTGCAGAAGTGAGACTCGCACCGATACCAACCTTAAGCTGGTCCGCTAAGGCAGCGTCTAATACCACTTCACCTGAGATACTAGGGAAGTGACCTTCTTTCAATAATATACCGAACCAAGGATAGTAGGAACTGTCCGTACCTACCAATGGATGACCTTGCACATTGTCGCCCAAGGCTATAGGGGTCGCCAATTCAACCAGTGGATGCTCTCGCCAAAACTCGTAGGTGGCCGCTGGTATGTTTCCAGTGGGGTTTTCGAGTCTATACAACGTACTCGCTACAATTTGAATAGGGCTTCCCTTGTATCCGACTATCAGATCTATTTGTGACGCACTTTCTTCCCATTGGTGGAAGATATAATGCTCCAAAGCACGAGGAGCTTTGATGAACACTCCCGTAATAAACGCAAGTAAGCAAACAATAAACAGGGTGGCCCATTTGCGCTTCCATTGCAACAACCACAAACTCATAAGGTAAGTGTATTAGCGTGGTTGAAACTATCTTTCATGCGTTGGTCGTGCGTTACGGCATAAATTCTGCCCCGAGGATTAGCCCTCAACCAGAGGTCTAAAAGTTCACAAGCTTTCTCTGCCCAATCGTCATCTAGTGCACTGGTAGGCTCATCCAACAATAGTATGGAAGCGCCTTGGTTCAATGCGAGTACGAGGGCGAAGCGTTGTAACTGGCCTATGCTAAGCTGGTGTGGAAATCTGTGTAATAAGTGTTCAATTCCCAAAGCGACCGCATCCTCCTCAAACCCATCTACAGCTTTCATAGACAATAGCTCCTTCATAGTGGCGTATTCAATCCATTGCGGATGTTGTGGCATTAGTGCCGATAAACCTTCTAAGGCGGGTTTGTTATTTGCTTGTTGGACACCATGAAGCACCCGTAACAAGGTGGTTTTCCCTGTACCTGAAGCGCCTGTAATCAAATGAATGCCTGCACTGAGGTCAAGTGAAGGATAGGAGATGGTATGTTCTTCGAATGTGACGATCATGAAACAACATTCCAATAGTAAACAATAGGCATGGCGATGGTGTAGGCCAATTTTATAACTATCCCTGTCAAAAGTCCTAAAACTGCCATAAATGCACTCTTTAGGCTATGACTAGCGTCTTTTTGTTCCAAGTACTCACCAATAAAGGCCCCCAAGAGAGCCCCCACAATCATAAAGGGTCCAGTAATCAATCCAATCACTAAACCAATGCCAGCACCTATGGCTGCTCGCTTAGAACCACCCCCAAGTTTGGTGAGGAAGGAAGGTAGTAAATAATCGGCCACAAAAACTGCAATGCCAACAATTACCCAAAGCCAGGTGTTGAAGGTAAAACTTTCAGCTTCGTACATTCCTGCTAAAAGAGCCGCGGCAGTGATTAAGGAACCGGGTAAAACAGGCAATACTGCGCCTACGATGCCTGTGAGAAATAAGATGATGATGAGCAGTTCCATGATGCTAAATATACAATAGATTTACCCCTATGAAGTATGTGGTCGTAGATATCGAAACAACCGGCGGAAAGCCCAATGGCAATGGGATTACGGAGATTGGCATCGTGCATGTCGAGCACAAGAAGATCACCCACCAATGGTCTACGTTCATCAACCCGTTGCAATCCATCCCCTACAATATTCAAATGCTCACGGGCATCAAAGATGATATGGTTGCAAATGCGCCCACATTTGAGGAAGCGATACCAGAGCTTTTGAAACATTTGGAAGGAGATATTTTCGTGGCTCATTCGGTTAACTTTGACTACAGTTTTATTGATGCCGCCTTCCGTGTAGCTGGGCAACCATGGCGAATGCCGAAGCTGTGCACGGTGAAATACAGTAAAGCCGTGTTTCCTGAATTTGGTCGCTATTCCTTGGCGCACTTATCTCGTGCCTTGGCAGTGGAGAACGACAATCCACACCGTGCATTGAGCGATGCCCTTTGCGCCGCAGAGGTATTAATTCACTGCTTACACGGCGATTATGATGAGCAGCGGTTGAACGACCCGAAATTGGGCCTTTTAAAGCGCATTCAAATGCCCGATAACATGCCGGCGCATTACTACGAAACCCTACCAAAATCCCACGGGGTGTACCAATTCCTTGATCAACTGGGACTCCCGCTTTACATCGGGAAGGCCAATAACATAAAATCGCGCATCACCCAGCACTTGAGTACTCAGCAAGGTAGTACAAAGTACCAGCGCCTCATGAAGGAGTGCTATTCCATCAGCTATACCACGTTGCCCAATCAAACTCTAGCGCTGGTCTATGAAGATCATTTAATACGTCAACATTGGCCGCCGTTGAATAAAGCACAAAAAAAGCAAGCTTTAAAATTTGGTCTATACACCTACAAAAATAGGAGAGGGGAGCTCAAATGCGTGGTACAAAAAGTCATTGGTGATGGAGCACTGATTAGATTCGGATCGTACCCAGCCGGAAAGCAGTGGCTTGCTGCTCTTCAAGACCAAGCCTCGCGCGAGGAAATCACCTTATCCGAAGCCCTAGAACGTTTTCAAGAACAGCAAGCCATGAAATTTCTAGTTGATTTGACTCCTGAGCAGGGAGCGCTATTTATTGAAAACGGGAGCATCACGGGAATTTATACGGACGAGGATTTTCTGCTCAACGAAAAATGGATACGAGAACACTTCATCGCTGTACAGCCGTCACCAACCATCAATGCCATAGGAATAAAGCTGGTCGAAGACCGACCAAGTTCCATAATTCC
>DMQR01000101.1 GCA_003455605.1 Cryomorphaceae bacterium
ACCTGAATACCGATCCAATTACAAGAGTTCAATACTTTGGCGAAGTACTCCGGGTACCCATTTTTCCACCAACCTACTCTTGTCTTATCAGAGCAGTACACCCCAGCGATGTAGGAGCCTTGAAGACTTTCACCGGTGTAGGTCTCTTCAAAATTGGCGCGTTGGCCCATGCGGCCGTTACCAATAGAAAATAAACTTTCGCTTTTAGGATGGTTCTTGGCATCCCATTGACGCTGTATTATTTTCCAAGGATGAACCTCGGTGTATTTATTGAACATTTGATCTAGCAGTTACATGTTAAAACATGCTACTAGCTCTTTAGGAGTGGTTTCGCCTAATGCGGTAAAGTGAAGATCTGCCCCTTCTAACGTTTCTGGGGTTCCTATTCCCACACAGCTCATTCCTCCTGTCTTGGCCGCCTGAACTCCAGCGATAGAATCTTCAAAAACGAGGCATTCTTCTGGATCGAGGCCAATTGCAGCAGCACCTTTCAAAAATACCTCAGGGTGTGGTTTGCCGTTTATCACATTATTCCCATCAATTATCGCGTCGAAAAGGTGGGTTAGGCCCATTTTATTCAAAATCATAGGGGCGTTTTTTGACGCGCTGCCCAGCGCAATCTTGATTCCTTGGGCATGTGCTTGCTCCAGGAAAGTTACGGCTCCAGGCAATCCATCGGCCTCAGAAACTTCTTGGACTAATTCCAAATACCACTCATTTTTCTCCACCAGTAAGGCTTCAAATTCTTCCGTGTTTACGGAGGCCTTAGTCCACTCGACAACCTTCTTTAAGGAGTCTGCACGACTTACCCCTTTGAGTTCTTCGTTTTGGGCTTCAGTGAAATCCCCACCAAGTTTTTGCGCACATCGACGCCAAGCTTGAAAATGAAAAACAGCGGTATCCACAATAACCCCGTCTAGATCAAAAAGGAACCCTCTAATCATGATTGTGCTTGATACACCTTAAGAATCTTGAGGTATTCTACATGGTATTTGATCAAACCGTCAACGGGTTTGCGCATTATTTGACCTATGTTCATGCCTCTCTCCTCCAACACATCTTTCAAGTGTTCATGGAAAATAGCACCTACTGAGCCCACGAAGTGGATAGGCACCTCACGGCAGTTTTCAAAGCAAGCAATGTGGATGTCGGCGAACTTGGCAAAGCCTTCGCGTACAATCATTTTCACATATGGAGTCTCCATATGCTTGCCTGCGAAACGGCTGAACGAGGCGAGGTATACATTCGCATTTGGCTTGTTGTATATGTTGGTTATGATTTCGTCCTTGTCTAGTTGGTACGTTAAATAGAAATCTTCTGCCATCTCAGCTGGAAGGCGCTTGTACAAGAAATCAGAAACTAAGCGCTTTCCTATAAAGCTAGCGCTTCCTTCGTCCCCCAAAACATAACCTAGCGCAGGTACCTCTTCGCTTACGGACTCTCCGTCAAAGTAACAGCTATTTGAGCCCGTTCCTAGGATACAGGTAATAGCGGGGATACCGGTGTAAGTAGAGTAGGCACTGGCGACCAAATCATGGTCTACATTAATCTTGGATTTAGGCATGATGCGCTGTAGCCCGTCTTTGATGATGTCCTTCAGGCTTTCGCTTGAGGCACCAGCTCCGTAGAAGTATACGTAATCTACGCTGTTTATGATACGGCGAATCACGGCATTGCCACCCAACTCTTCCTCGATGAAGGGGGCAGAGTGAAAGTATGGATTGAATCCCATGGTGGAGAAGCGTGCATACTCCGCCCCATCTGGGTTTAATGCCACCCAATCACATTTGGTAGAACCGCTTTCTGCAATTAGTATCATAGCGTAAATAGGCAATGCCGTACCTTCTGAGCGCGGCCATATAAAATTATAATCTTAAGCGAGTCGCTCGACTAAATTGGCCAAACGTGCAGAATATCCTGCTTCGTTATCGTACCAGCCAAGCACTTTAACTAGGTTACCTTTCACTGAAGTAACCCCAGCATCGAAGATGCAGCTGTGCTTATCTCCGACGATATCAGAGCTTACGATTGGGTCTTCAGTGTACATCAGGATGCCTTTCAATGGACCTTTAGCAGCCTCTTTCATTGCAGCGTTTACTTCTTCAGCAGTAACCTCTTTATTCAAGGTCACTGTCAAATCTGTTGCAGATCCAGTAATGGTGGGAACACGCATTGCGTATCCGTCAAGTTTGCCTTTCAACTGCGGCAATACCAAAGCAACCGCTTTCGCTGCACCTGTTGAAGTAGGAATCATGTTTACTGCTGCTGCACGAGCACGACGCTTATCAGAGTGTGGAGCATCTTGGATGCGCTGGTCTGAAGTGTAAGCGTGGATCGTACACATGAAACCGCTTTCGATTCCGAACTTTTCGTCTAATACTTTTGCCATTGGAGACAAACAGTTGGTTGTACAAGAAGCGTTACTTACCATAGTATCGTCTGCAGTCAATTCGCCGTCGTTTACACCCAAAACTATGGTTTTGATGTCGCCTGAAGCTGGGGCACTTAGTGCTACTTTCTTAGCACCTGCCTTGATGTGCTTGCCCATACTTTCTGCATCGCGGAAGAAACCAGTAGACTCAATTACAACATCGATATTTAACTCTGCCCATGGCAAAGTTTCTGGATCGCGTTGCGCATAAACAGTTATCTCCTTACCGTTAACGATTAAGCTATTTTCTGTGTGCTTTACAGTACCGTTGAAGCGTCCGTGTGCGCTATCGTATTTTAATAGGTGCGCAAGCATATCCACTGCAGTAAGGTCATTTATGGCAACGATCTCTACTTTATCGCTTTCGATGAGGTTGCGGAACGTCAAGCGTCCGATACGGCCAAAGCCGTTAATGGCAATTTTTGTGCTCATAATAGTTGTTGTGTTATGTGGCTAGAATTTTAGCAATGGTTAGCATTTCTTTGTCCAATTCTGTGGTCTTTGAAATGGCATTTTCTAATGAGGTGAAAACGACTTTTTGATTAATCATACCGGCCATGACCTTTTGTTTTCCTTCCAATAAACAGTTCACGGCATAATGACCCAATACAGAGGCTAACACACGGTCCTTCGTCGAAGGCGATCCCCCGCGCTGTGTGTGTCCTAAGGTGGTCACTTTCACATCTATTTCTGGGAATTCTTGGCGAATGGCGGTAGCGATTTCGAAAATATCTCCAAGGTGGTTGCCTTCGGCGACCATAATGATGTTGGAAGTTTTCTTCGAGGCTTGTGCCGACTTTAAGTCAGCGAAAAGATACTCATAGGTCGCTTTCTGCTCAGGTAAAATGATGCTCAAAGCACCCGTAGCCAAGCCCGTAGAAGCGGCAATATAACCTGTATCACGACCCATCACTTCAACGAGGAATAGTCGATTGTGTGAAGAGGCCGTATCTCGGATTTTATCTACGCTTTCAATTACAGTGTTGGTAGCGGTGTCGTATCCGATGGTATAATCTGTACCATATAGATCATTATCAATGGTCCCTGGGACTCCAATAACTTTGATCCCATGCTCATCCGCCAGCTTTAGCGCTCCGGTAAAAGATCCGTCTCCACCGATAACCACTAGGGCATCGATATTACGATCTTTTAAATTTTGGGCTGCTTTGGCACGACCTTCTAGTGTTCTGAATTCTTCGGAACGAGCACTTTTTAGGAATGTTCCGCCTTGGGCGAGGATGTGCTTAACGCTTGCGGTAGTGAGCTCCACAAGATCATTTTCGATCATGCCCTCATACCCTCGGCACACGCCATAAACGCGTTTGCCGTGGTACAATGCAGTTCTGGTAACGGCGCGAATAGCGGCATTCATTCCCGGAGCATCTCCTCCAGAAGTAAGTACTGCGATGTTGTTGATTTCGTTTGACATAGCTGCAAATGTAATAACTAAGTGTAAAAGTTACACTTATTAATTAATTAGCTTTATATTTAAAGACCTTGAATTTACCTGAATACTAAATTAAACCGTCTATGATTCAACAAATTGAGTTTGCCCCTAACATAAGTGTCGACTGTGTCATCTTCGGATTTGACGGAGAAAACCTAAATGTTTTGCTCATCGAGGAGAAAGATATTGGTCAAGGTTTATTGCGTAAGCGTTTGCCTGGTGATCTGATTTTTCAGGGAGAGGGCCTTGATTCGGCCGCAGACCGCGTGCTTTGGGAATTGGCCAGTCTAAAAAACGTTACCATGAAGCAATTTCACACTTTTGGCGAGCCTGACCGTGTGAATGATCTAAAGGATAAAAAGTGGTTGGAAATATATCGTAAGAATCCTGAAGAGCGAGTTATTACAGTAGCTTATTATGCGTTGGTGACGATGGCGGATTTCAGTCCGAACCCGGCTTCCTTCGCTGGCGAGGCATTGTGGCAGGACATTCAAGAGGTGCCCGAGCTTGCTTTTGATCACAACGAGATTGTTGAGTTAGCCCTTTGGAAATTGCAGCGCCATTTCGAGTTGAACAAGAGCGGATATGAATTACTGCCGCGAAAGTTCACGCTCAATCAGTTGCAGCAACTGCATGAGGCAATTACGCAAGAGGAATTGGACAAGAGAAACTTTCGCAAAAAAGTCGTTCGCGAGAAACTCGTTGAGGCGACTGATGAGAAGCAAGAAGGAGTCCTTCACAAACCAGCCCGTCTGTATAGAGTTAAGAAATCTAAACAGGATTAGGGGCTATTTGTAGTCTTTTGGGATAAAATATGGGCGGATTTCGTTAACACGCCTACGAAGGCTTCTTTGGCCGAATAGGCTTAAAGTGTACTTTTGACTTTATAACCTTATACACAAGCCATCAAATGAAGATTGTTTCGAGATTTTTAACGATCTGCCTAGCGGTTTTGAGCGGTTTTGTAGCCCTGGCACAACAGGTAAGTGGTACTGTCTTTGACGAGTACAATGAGCCATTGCCATCGGTTGCCATTACTGTTGAAAACGGCGGAGGCACGATGACTGACTTCAACGGTCAGTACAAGCTCGATTTGGGAAACGGCACTTACAGCATCACCTATTCATTTGTAGGGTATGAGCCGGCAACCAAATCCATAAACGTAAACGGCAATAAAGTGGTCAATGTAATCCTAAAGCCATCCAAGACCCAGCTTGATGAAGTGGTGGTTGTTGGCTACGGTGTTGCGCGTAAAAGAGACTTAACCGGTTCGGTAGTATCTCTAAAGTCCAAAGAATTAACCGATATTCCTACGCCCTCATTTGAGAATGCCATTCAAGGTAAGGCTGCGGGAGTGCAGGTCATCACAGGGTCTGGCATTGCCGGTTCTGGTTCGATGGTTCGTGTACGTGGTGTGGCTTCAATTTCAGCGGGTGGAGATCCTTTATATGTAGTAGATGGTATACCGATTACTCAAGATTACTTCTTGAATGGTAATCGAGGTGGTTTCAATACCAACCCGTTA
>DMQR01000058.1 GCA_003455605.1 Cryomorphaceae bacterium
CCTATCCATAATCATAAGGGGGACACCGGCTTCTACACATGCGTCAATGACATAGCTCAAAGTAGTGCTATAGGTGTAAAATCGAATACCGACGTCTTGTATATCATAGATGACCCAATCTAAGCCCTCCAACCAGTGCGTGGGTGGACGCTTGGTTTTACCGTACAAACTCTTGATAGGTATACCTGTTTTGGGATCGCGACCGTCTTCCACATGCTCTCCGGCATCTTGTTCGCCTCTGAAGCCGTGTTCTGGTGCCCAGACTTGCCCTACATCCACACTCAGCGAAATCAAATGATCCACCGTATGGGTGCCGTTGGGTAATAATGATGTCGCATTGGCTACTACCGCCACAGATTTTTCAGTCAGCTTCATGTAGTACTCTCCAGTCTGAGCAATACCCGGCACGTAACTTTCTTGCCCGCTCGTAGAAAAGCACAGAAGCAATACCGCGAATAACGCGAGAGTTGTCCTAAATTGCGAGGAGATGAAAGAGGCGTTTTTCATAGCTAGGAAGATACAAAAGAGTATGGGGTCGAAAGTAATAGGACCTCTGCTAAAGTTAAGTATCGTAGCCACTGCCATGGGCATGGCACTGGTTGTTTTATCCATAACGTCAGGCAAGGGCCTTCAGCATGCCATCATGGATAAATTTCGTGCGCTCGAAGGTGATTTTACCATCCAGGCGTACTCCTTAAACAGAACTGAGGAATGGCGTCCTATCGCATTGGAGGACAGCTTATTTACCGAGCTATCGCAAGTCCCTTATGTAGACCAAATCTTTCCTGTAGTTCAAAAGGCCTCCCTTTTAGTGAACCCAAATAAGGATGTGTTTGAAAGTGTTCAAATTCAGGGATTTACAACTGGTAACTTCGAGTACTTTCAAGAATCTTTCACAACTAAAGGAAGTCCAATTGACGGTCGATATGGGTGCTGGATTTCGAGTACCTTGGCGGCAAGCCTAGAATTAGAGTTAGGCGACACCGCTGTGTTAACTGTTCTCAAAGGGCAACGCAGTTTACCGAGACTAATCAATACTAAAATATACGGGATATATACCTCTGGCTTGGATGAATTTGACCGTCAAAATGTGCTGATGTCAAATGTAGATGTTAGCCGATTAAACGGATGGAATAACCACAGTGTCAGCGTCTATGTAGTGCACCTTAACACCCCGGAACAGCGCGGTACACTGAGTGCCTATTGGAACGCCCTAGTCCCCTACGACCTCCAAGTAAGTGCCTTGGAATCTCGCCATCCAGCTATTTTCGGGTGGTTGGCATTGTTTGACACCAATATAGTCTTGGTATTAGCCATCGTACTCATCGTAGCCCTTTCCAACCTAATCACTGCCCTATTGGTACTCATCATAGACCGAACACGAATGATTGGTATGCTCAAAGCCATGGGCGCACCGGACCGCATGGTTTTGCAGGTGTTTCAATGGTTAAGTCTCAATATTTTGGTCAAAGGATTACTTATCGGTAATGCCATAGGTCTCGGACTGAGCGCATTGCAGCAATGGTTTAAATGGATCCAATTGGACCCAAGTACCTATTACATCGCTTCCGCCCCCATCCATTTCGATTGGGCTTGGATTATCGGTGCAAACCTAGCCTTCATCCTCGTCGCCTACTTCATACTGCTCATACCTGTGCGTTGGATTGCCCGTTTACAACCTATTCAGAGCATCCACTTTTCATAGTAAGAACTCTCCTATCTTTGGGGCACCAAAACAAAATGAAGCAGCACATGCGCCCTATTTACGACAGCATTCTAGAGACCATCGGCGATACGCCCATGATCAAACTCAATAAAATCGCCCAAGATTTCCCATGCCCCGTCTATGCAAAGGTGGAATACTTCAACCCTGGACATAGCGTGAAGGACCGCATGGCTTTGAAGATGATTGAAGATGCGGAAATACGCGGAGATTTGAAGCCTGGCGGGACCATTATCGAGTGTACCTCAGGGAATACGGGTATGGGGCTTGCTCTAGCAGCTATTGTCAAGGGATATAAACTCATTTGTACTCTGAGTGATAAGCAGAGTAAAGAGAAAATGGACATCCTTCGCGCCATGGGTTCTGAAGTGTATGTTTGTCCTACCAATGTTGCTCCCGAACATCCGGACAGTTACTACAGCGTCGCCTCAAGACTAAACAAAGAGATTCCAAACTCATTTTACCCATACCAATACGACAACCTCAGCAACCGCGAGGCCCATTATGAAAGCACGGGACCTGAGATTTGGGAACAAACCGAAGGCAAGGTGACCCACTTTGTCGTTGGTGTTGGCACCGGAGGTACCATTTCTGGTGTAGGGAAATATTTGAAGGAACAGAACCCAAATGTGAAAGTATGGGGAATCGACACGTATGGATCGGTGTTCAAAAAATACCATGAAAGCGGAGAGTTCGATGAGAAAGAGATTTATAGCTACATCACTGAGGGAATTGGGGAAGATATCTTGCCTAAGAATGTCGATTTTTCTGTAATTGATTACTTCGAGAAGGTTACGGATAAAGACGGCGCATTGGCTACTCGGGAATTGGCCAAAAAAGAAGGGCTATTCTTGGGCTACAGTTGTGGATCCGCGTTTCAAGGACTCCGTCAACTTAAAGACCAGCTGACCCCTGAGGATGTTGTGGTGGTGCTCTTCCACGATCATGGCTCACGTTATGTAGGCAAGGTATACAACGACGACTGGATGCGCGACCGCGGATTCTTAGCACCCGCCAATAAAGTTGCCAAAGACCTTATCGACGGGCACAGTCATTTACCGCTGGTCACCGTAAGTACCACCGCGCCCATCAGCAATGCAGCGAGCTTGATGAAGACACACGACATTACTCAAATCCCTGTCATGCAGAACGGCCAAATGGTAGGTTCCATCGACGACCACACCTTATTAAGCTCCATGATGGACAATCCATCCAATGCAACACTTGTGGGAGATATCATGGGACCTCCGTACCCGATAGTTGAACTCACCACGAGTATTGAGGATATTGCTAAAATGGTCAAAGGCGGTAACCGCGCGGTATTGGTCAAGTTCGGCGAAGGATTGCACATCATCACTAAGCAAGACATCATCACAGCGATGAGTTAAGCAGCGGCACGATTTTTTCGTGCGTGTGCTTCATGGAATAGGTCAAGCCTATATTCCTATTATGTAACTTGTGGGGCTATGGAGAAAACGAAAAATACCGCCCAATTATCTCTAGCGCTGACCCCACTGGTCGTGCTAATGTTACTGCTTTGGTTCAACGTAGGCTACGTCTTCGGTGATGATGCCCTGAGCGGTTCTAACCAAGTCATCCTCATGTGCAGTGCCCTTGTTGCTGCAGCTATCGGCATTGCCAATGGCACCAAGGTGCAGGTCGTTTTTGAAAAAATTAAAACCAATGTACATGACACCACCCAAGCCATCTTCATACTGATTCTTATCGGCGGCCTGGCAGGCACTTGGCTCATCGGTGGTATTGTACCCGCTATGATTTATTACGGTCTGGATTTGATTAATATCCAATTCTTTTTACCCACCGCCGTTATCATCTCTGCCTTAGTTAGCCTCAGCACCGGCTCCTCTTGGTCAACCACAGCTACTGTCGGTATCGCACTGATGGGCATAGGACAAACCATCAGTCTCAACCCCGCCATTGTCGCAGGTGCCGTAATTTCAGGCGCCTATTTCGGGGATAAGCTCAGTCCACTCAGCGACACTACCAATCTCGCTCCAGCTATGGCCGGTACGGATTTGTTCACTCACATCCGCTACATGCTCTACACCACCATTCCATCTTTAATCATCTCGTTAATACTCTTTACCATTTTGGGCTGGAGCACCGGAGATACCGCAATCGACGCAGCTGAAATAGAGACCGTACAATCATTATTGAAAGAATCATTCACAATTACCCCTTGGCTGTTCGTGGTTCCAGTCGGCGTAATCGTACTCATCGCACGTAAAACCGATGCACTCGTCGCCATTTCAATTGGAATTTTTGGCGGCCTAATTATAGCACTCTTTTTCCAAGGCTCATTATTACAAAGTTTAGGAAGTGGCTCATTCCCTATGTATGAGGTCGCCATGCGGAGCGTGTATGGCTCTATTGCCATCTCGAGCGATCACCCTATTTTATCTGACCTGCTGAGTACCTCGGGAATGAGCGGCATGCTCGGCACCGTGTGGCTCGTTCTAAGCGCAATGGCCTTTGGCGGTGCTATGGAAGCAGCCGGCTTCTTATCGACTATAACAAGCGCGGTCATTTCTTTAGCACGCGGCACAGCCTCGCTCATTACCAGTACATTGGTCACTTGTGGCGTACTCAACGTAACCGCCTCCGATCAATACCTCGCCATTGTCGTTCCGGGACGCATGTTCAAAGATGTCTACAGCGAGCAAGGTTTGGCCCCAGAAAACTTGAGCCGAACGCTCGAGGACAGCGGAACCGTCACCTCAGTCTTGGTCCCTTGGAATACCTGTGGTGCCTACCAAAGCTCCGTCTTAGGCGTGGCCACGGGCGAATACTTCATGTATGCCTTCTTCAATCTCATCAGTCCGCTGATGACCCTAGTATATGCTTGGGCAGGCATTCGCATCAAACGTTTGAATGACTAAAACCCGCCCCATAGCGCTGGGACTGCGGGAAAACGCTGGTCTGTTCGGTGTATTGGTCCTGATGATTGCCTTTGTGGGCGCCATGGTCGGTTTTGAGCGCAGCCTTCTGCCTGAGCTGACCAAATCTTGGGCCGTATCCGAAACTGAAGCCGCTCTGCTCATGGTAGGAGTGTTTGGCCTCAGCAAGGCCATTGCCAACCTCTTCACTGGCAACCTTATTTCAGAAATTGGCCGTAAGCGCACCCTTCTTTTGGGCTGGGCCATGGCGTTGCAAGCTCCCCTTATCTTATTAAACACCGGAGACAGTGCTTTCATCATCCTCGCGAACATAGCGCTGGGACTGAGCCAAGGATTTACTTGGTCGACCACAGTGATTATGAAAATTGATATCGTGGGATTAAAGCACCGCGGCACGGCCATGGGCTTAAACGAAAGCGCGGGCTATGTAGCCGTGGGACTCTCTTCAGCATTTGCCGCATACTACGCAGAAACCAGTGGCCTAATCTCCCCCATCCTCTACACAGCCATGGGTATCGTCCTTTTGGCCTCACTCATTACCATCTTTATTCTCCCAGAAACCCAAGCATGGGCGGCATTAGAAGCGAAAACCAAGGCCATACATCAGGATAATAATGCGGAAAGGATATTCTATAAGACCACCTGGAGCAATCCAGCACTGCGCACCATTACTTGGACTGGTGTGGTAAACAATGCCAATGACGGCATCCTATGGGCAGTTTTACCCTCGCTGCTGTTGGCCTGCGGTGAATCCTTAACGACCGTGGGTATCCTCACAGGTATTCACGCGGCTGTTTGGGGCTTGGGCCAATTATTTACCGGCCCCCTATCCAACAACGGAAAGATTCGCAACCTGCTCTGGTGCGGCATGTCCATCCAAGGGTTATCCTTAATTTTCATTGGAAACACATCGACGAATTGGCTACCCTATATCCTATTAGGACTGGGTACGGCCATGGTCTACCCAGCCTTTTTGGTCGGCATCAGCAATCACAGCCACCCTACCTGGCGTCCAAAAGCATTATCGACCTATAGATTTTGGCGTGATATGGGCTACGTACTTGGTGCACTTATAGGCTACCTTGCACTACAGTTAAATGCACCTGCCAAGGCCTTCACCGGCATAGCTGTTTTAACGCTACTTGCCGGTTCCATGGTCCGATTTTCAAAACTTCAATAATCGCTAAAATCTAAATCAATGGATTCGATTACATGATAAGAAAAAGCCGCCCCGGGGGCGGCTTTTTCTTATCATGTA
>DMQR01000185.1 GCA_003455605.1 Cryomorphaceae bacterium
TAATTCAATTGACGTGTATCTAGTTGACGATATCCAAGCCACTGTTCTTCTGGAGGCAAATACATTCCCTCAATAACCTCGGTGTATTCAGCTGACGGATAACGGTTTTTTTCCCATTCTAAAAACGGGTCCCAATTTAAACGTCGCATCATACTATCAGGGTAATTGAGAGCTACGTAATCTTGGTAATAAGTTGGATCCTCAAGGTCAGCGAAGTCAATATATTCGAAATCTTCTACCAAACCTTCAGCCAAACGAACACGAGCTATGGAATCACGAACCCATTGAACAAATTGACGGTATTCATTATTCGTAATTTCAGTTTGATCCATATAAAATGAAGCCACACTCACCGCTTTAGCAGGGGCGGTGTATGCATATGGCACGTCTTCATCATGGTTCCCCATTGTGAAAGACCCTTGTGGGATATATACCATACCATATGGTTCGCTTGGATACCAAGTCGGTCGGTTTTGAACACCAACTAATTCACCTTGGTCACTTCCTCCACATGAGGCCAAAAGTGCCGCTGATGTGAGCCCTAACAGGAGCTTTTTCATAATCTAATTGTTTCTCTACTTTAATCTTAGCAAAAACCAAGCCGCTATATTACAAAAATATAGGATTTCTGTAACTACCTTTTTCCTTTGGTGGAATTTCAATAGTAAAACAGTAGGTCATCATGATTTCATGAGAACCACTGCTTGAGTTCCTTAACGTAGACGTGGTTAGGTCGTACGAATAACTTGCACGCAAATCTTTGGTGATTTGGTAGCCGGCCATAATAGCAAAGGCATCCTGCACCCTGTATGTAACGCCACCCCAGATTTGATTATTGTACATCGCTGCCGCATTTAAATCTAACTGTGTAGTCACAAAATCAGTCTTAATCATGGCTGCCGGCTGAAGCACTAAGCCATTTCCAAGGTCAAGATCATAACCTCCCATGAGGTAGTAATGACGTTGTCCGCGAATCTCTGCATTGGAGCTGCCGCCCGTTGCATTGAGAATATCTTTGGTTTCTAGAAGCCTAGTGCTACTCAATCCGGCATACCAGTTTGTGTGGCGGTAATAAGTACCAAAGTTTAAATCTGTCGCCATCGAACTACTACCAATTGCCACTAAAGACGGGTCGTTCATGGTCTGAGGTGGGGCCCAGGAACCTGTGGTTACTGCTTTGTTTCTAAAATCCACGCGCAATCCCAATCCCAAAGTTCCTCCTGCAAGATTCATTTGGTAACCGTAGCCCAATCCTACAGTCATATCTTGGAAATACCCAATCATATCGTTGGTCACATTTACCGCCAAACCACCGTGAAGGATATTCAAAGGAATATTCGCTGTGAAATTCTGTGTACTTGGGGCATTCTCAAAGCCTACCCATTGTTGACGGGCCGCCATACCTAAACATATAGCATCGCCCGCACCAGTAACTCCTGGATTGTAGAAGATTTTGTTATTCGCGAATTGGGTAAACTGCACATCTTGTTGAGCCCAAAGGCTTGAAGTGCAGAACATTGCGAACAGTGCTACACAGGTTTTTTTCATCTGTTTCGGCGCGTACGTGTTTTCAATTGCCGCTAAAGATAGAAAAATTCCCTTGCGAATGACACAAACTTCCTTTATTGTCAAGCTTTTTGTTGCGCTTTCCACCAGCGTGATGGCAATTTCCCTTTCAAGGCCTCATCATAATCCTCAAGGCCGCAAGGAACTAAGGCTGTTCTATTCTGGTCCGGGCTGCCTTTTGGAATTTCAATCCACCATCTCCCGCTTTTAGGACTCTTGTAGAAATTTACTTCGTCGCTTTCGTCGACGAGCACGGTGTATTTTTGGTAGTCGGCACGTGATCCTTTCGGGTAGTCACCATATCGTAGAGAGATGCCTTCAAGGAAGTACCACAACGCGTGTGCGCAGAGGTGCGCACTTTGCCCCCGGCTGTCGAGACGGGGGTTGTATTCGTAGAGGCCTAGCTGTGATAATTGGTCACTCATTCCAGCATACCTCATAATGGCGCATAGTTCCGCTCCAGAAAGCCCGTGTGGCGAGGTATAAAATGTGCCCGGATTGTAGCTCTGCCGCACGGCCCCAAGATCAATAGTGACAATATCGGCATCGCGAACGAAGGGTTCCGTACGAGCGATTTGGTTTTGAATTTCTCCTAGGCGTACGGCTTCAAAGAAAAGTTTATCGATGAGCTTGATTTCTTCTGGATTATTGAAATAGGTTTGATAGCCGAGGTTAGTGAAGTTGTAAAGGTTGTGAGGCTGCTGCAGTACCAAGTGGCTCACGTAACTCTGGTGGTCTAAATCGCGTCCCTCTCCGCCCACGTCGAGTCGGGCGTCGACGGAGACCACATTAACGGTTTGTTCAAGGTGATCATAGGCGCGGTAAGAGGCAAAGGTCAATTCCTGTGATCCTCCGATTGTGATGACGATGATGTTACGCTTAAGCAGTTCGCCGGTGATTTCCTTGAGCGCAGTAATGGTGTCAATGTGCTGCTCGCCTTTGTAGAGGTTACCAAGGTCCGCCACGTGAAAATCCCAATTTCCTCTGTAGAGTTGGTACAAGAGCGGTCGAATAGCATCTGCAGCGCCGTCACAGCCAACGTTGCGGTAGGCGCGACGGTCCTCTTGAACGCCGACGATGGCCACTTGGATGCCGTCTAGATCAGGCAGGCCGTCGAGTTCAGTGTGCTTGTGCACGACCCGGCCAAGCTGGTTCGTGTCCAGTACTGGCAGTGAGTTGAGTACACTGTCGGGAATAGGGCTAAGGTGTAGCACGGGTAAGTATTTTACCCGTCCAATTTAGGGCCTTATTTACGTCCGCGACGACGTTTTGTAGGCCCTGCCGCCATAAGTTCTTCACAACCGGCACGGTCTAAAGATTCGGCTTCTGTGCCTTTAGGAATCTTATAGTTGTCGCCGCCTGATTTGATGTATGGTCCGTAGCGTCCTTTGAGGATTTGGATAACGGGTTCTTCGGAGAATTCCGCAATGATGTTGTTCGCGGTGCCAGCTTCTTTTTCCTCAATGACTTGGATGGCTTTTGTCAAACTCACCTCCTCGGGAGTGTCTTCGGTTAGGCTGTAGAATTTCTTGTTCCACATTACATATGGACCATAGCGCCCTACGTTGGCCTTGATTTCAAGATCCTTGTAGGTTCCCACGGTACGAGGAAGAACCTCTTCGCGTAGGGCCATTTCCAACGTGGCATTGTAAAACCCTACGTTTAGCGGAAGTTTTTTAAATCGAGGTTTAGTCTCTTCATCTCCATCACCAATCTGGAATACGAACCCATAACGAGCGAGTTTTACGTAAACCGGCTCACCAGTGCCAGGCTCTTCACCGAGTAGGCGAGAGGCTTTACCGCCCTGCGGGGCTTGTTCGATGAGTGGATGGAATTGGCTGTAGAAATCCTGAATAGAATCCTGCCAGCGTACTTGACCTTCAGCGATGGTATCGAAGTTTTGCTCGGCTTTTGCGGTGAACTGGTAGTCCATGATGAGCTTATAATGCTCGGTCAGGAAATCAGTCACTACTCGGCCGATGTCGGTAGGAAATAGTTTGTTTTTATCTGCGCCGTAAGTTTCTGTTGCAGTAGCTACGGTCAGGCTAGCAGCGTTGAGGGTCAGGACCTGATATTTGCGTTGTTTGCCCTCCAAACTATCCTTAATAACGTAGTCGCGCTTTTGGATGGTAGATATGGTCGGTGCATAGGTTGAAGGACGCCCGATACCTAGCTCCTCGAGTTTCTTTACCAATGAGGCTTCGGTGTATCGCGGGGTGTGTTTAGTGAAGCGCTGAGTGGCAGTGATTTCTGTGTAGGAGAGACGGTCACCTTCTTTAACAGCGGGTAATTGGCCGTCTACGGTCTCCGCATTTTCCTCGTCTGTACCTTCAGTATATACTTTGATGAATCCGTCAAAAGTTATGACTTGGCCGCGGGCAGTGAAGCGCTCTTCAGAAGGGACGTTTTCGTTGGCCAATTTTATCGTCGTGTTCTCCAATTTCGCATCCGCCATTTGCGAGGCGATGGTGCGCTTGTAGATCAAATCGTAAAGACGCTTTTGTCTGTCGTCCGCACCGGCAATCGTTTTTGAGAAGTTGGTAGGGCGGATGGCTTCGTGTGCTTCCTGTGCGCTTTTACTCTTCGTACTGAATTTCCGGACTTGGTGGTATTCGGGACCGAAATGTGTTTCTACATGTTGAGCGATGCCGGTGATGGCATCGTTGCTCAAGTTAAAGCTGTCCGTTCTCATGTACGTGATGTGTCCAGCTTCGTACAGGCGTTGGGCGAGGGTCATAGTTTGACTTACGCTATAGCCCAATTTTCTACTGGCTTCCTGTTGGAGGGTAGAGGTGGTGAACGGCGCTGCGGGGCTTCGTTTGCCAGGGCGCATTTCTACGCTCTCAACCGCGAAATTGGCCCCAGCGCAATCTTGCAAAAAGCTTTGTGCACCCTCTTGATTAGGGAATCCGTTGCTAATATCGGCTTTGAACGAAATCCGTCCGTCCGTGAAGATTCCGCTCACTTTAAATGATGCTCTAGGGGTATGGGACTCGATTTCGCGTTCCTTCTCAACAATTAATCGTACCGCCACGCTCTGTACACGTCCGGCGCTTAATCCGCGCTTTATGCTTTTCCACAATACAGGGCTTAATTCGTACCCTACCAAGCGATCTAGGACGCGACGCGCTTGTTGTGCATCGACCAATTCCTTGTTAATCTTACGTGGATTCTCCACCGCACGAAGGATGGCGGTTTTGGTGATCTCGTTGAAGACAATGCGCTCGGTGTTTTCGTCTTTCAATTCTAGGGCTTCGCTCAGGTGCCAAGCAATGGCTTCTCCTTCGCGGTCCTCATCCGATGCGAGCCATACCTTTTCGGCTTTCTTCGCTGCGGCTTTCAATTCCTTAACTAAGGTTTTCTTGTCCTTCGATACGCAATATTCTGGGGTGAATTCGTTTTCGATGTCGATGGCCATCCCTTTATCACACAGATCACGAATGTGACCGTATGAGGACATAACCGTGAAATCGCTTCCAAGATATTTCTGGATGGTTTTAGCTTTTGCTGGGGACTCTACAATGACTAGGTTGTGGGGCATAATGTGGGTAAGGGTTGAATTTTGCCGCAAAGTAAAAACCAATTTTCATTGGTATGCA
Organism: Cryomorphaceae bacterium; assembly: GCA_003455605.1. Lineage (GTDB taxonomy): Bacteria > Bacteroidota > Bacteroidia > Flavobacteriales > Schleiferiaceae > UBA10364. Next base: position 5,166 of record DMQR01000185.1, read on the forward strand.
ACACATTATATATGCGACAGATGAACTTTTTGTTTATTACTACGTAATAGATTTTTATAAATCGGACAAATTGTCAGTATACCGATGTATCTTTGATTCCTCGCAAAAGAAAGTAAAGTTTTGAGCGAATAGATTTATGGAAGCAAAAACGAAGCGCGCAAGCGGAAGAGGTCTTTATGCCGAAGGCGATAAGAACCCACACGAGCACGATGGAACCGTGCTAGAAACAAAAAACCCTAAAGGCACCAAGAAGCTCTACATTGAGTCGTACGGTTGCCAAATGAATTTCTCGGACAGCGAGATTG
>DMQR01000118.1 GCA_003455605.1 Cryomorphaceae bacterium
AAAAATGTAGATATCGACGATGATGCATTCAAGCACATCGAAGCAATGATTAACTCCATGACCTTGGACGAGCGTCAAAATCCAGATATCATCAATGGCTCTCGACGCAAACGCATTGCTAATGGCTCTGGCCGTACTGTTCAAGACGTAAATGCGCTATTGAAGCAATTCACCGACATGCGTAAAATGATGAAAATGATGCAAAGCGGTGGGGGCAAACGAGGAATGATGAATATGATGCGCGGCATGCGCTAATAATGATAGACGATGGTAGTTTTAGATGGTAAAGAAACCTCTGCAAAGATTCGCGCTGAACTTGCAGAACAAGTAAGAACTCTTAAAGCTGAAGGAGGGAAGGTCCCTCATTTGGCGGCAATCCTCGTAGGGGAAGATGGCCCATCAAGAACCTATGTAAATGCTAAAGTTCGTGATTGTGAAGAGGTGGGATTCGGCTCAACATTGATTAAACTGCCAGCTGAAACGACACAAGAGGAGCTGCTTAAAGCCATCTATAAGCTCAATAATGACGAGGATATCGACGGTTATATTGTCCAACTACCTCTACCAAAACACATCGACGAAACAGCCGTATTGATGGCCGTTGACCCTAGAAAGGATGTGGATGGTTTTCACCCACAAAATGTTGGGCGAATGACACTTGGATTACCAACATATATACCTGCCACGCCAATGGGCATTGTGGAACTATTGCGTCGATATGATGTGCCTACGGAAGGAAAAGACTGTGTTGTTATCGGACGCTCTCATATCGTAGGTTCGCCAATGTCCATTTTGTTGAGTCAGCACAACTATCCGGGGAACTGTACAGTAACACTATGTCACAGTCGTACCAAGAACTTGGAGGAAATCTGTCGTAAAGCCGATATCATCGTTGCCGCTCTTGGCCGTCCAGGTTTTGTAACAGCGGACATGGTTAAAGAAGGGGCATGTGTTATAGATGTAGGAATTACTAGAGTGGACGATGCTACTAAAAAATCGGGATTCAGATTGCTCGGAGATGTGGATTATGATGCTGTTGCGCCGAAATGTAGTTTTATCACACCTGTTCCTGGTGGTGTAGGTCCTATGACTCGTGCTGCATTGATGATGAATACGATGAAAGTGACAGAATTAGGCCAAGCTTGATGAAAGACATTACCACATCACAGAGCTTTACTCAGGATGCTATTCGTCGAGGCGAGGTAGTTCCGCTTATGGAGCAGTTTTATACAATTCAAGGAGAGGGGGCACATACTGGAAAAGCCGCTTATTTTGTGCGCATAGGGGGATGTGATGTAGGTTGTCATTGGTGTGATGTCAAGGAGAGTTGGAATCCAGATACGCATCCTCCAACCCCCATAAACAGCATCATTGAAGAAGCCAAGAAATACTCTGAAACAGTAGTAGTGACGGGCGGTGAGCCCCTTACTTGGAATATGAAGCCCTTGGTTGATGCATTTCATGCAGAAGGGATAACAGTTCACGTCGAAACGAGTGGAGCGTATCCTTTGACCGGCGATTGGGATTGGATCACCTTGAGCCCGAAAAAAACAGTTTCGGTGAAAGACGGCTATTACCAGAATGCTCACGAGCTTAAAGTCATTGTGTACAACCGCCACGACTTGAAGTGGGCCGAAGAACATGCCGTCAAGGTGAATGATAAGTGCACCCTGTATCTTCAGCCAGAATGGAGCAAGCGTGATGAAATCATGCCTTTGCTGGTGGAATACATTCTTGAACACCCTAAATGGAAGATTAGCCTACAAACGCATAAATACTTACGAATCCCTTAAGATGGCTGGGCTTTGTAACATAGATGAGGCAATACACTTATTGCAATCTGGACAGGTAGTAGGCTTGCCTACTGAAACGGTTTACGGCCTTGGTGCTAATGCCTTAGATACCACGGCCGTTGCCAAAGTGTATGAAGCAAAGAATCGCCCGTCCTTCGATCCGTTGATTGTACATGTGGCAGATTTGGATGGCGTACGAAATATTGCGGAGCTAATACCTGATGCCGAATCCTTGCTACTCGCATTTTCACCAGGACCTATTACGGTGGTGTTAAATAAGAAACCCAATGTGCCAGATTTGGTCACTAGCGGTCATCCTACAGTAGCCGTGCGAATCCCAGCGCACCCTATGATGCTGCAAGTATTGAAGCAAAGTGGACTATATATCGCGGCACCTAGTGCAAATCCTTTCGGATTTACTTCGCCCACAACAGCGCAGCACGTTTTAGCGCAACTTGGCGAGCGTATAGGCGGAGTCCTAGATGGGGGACCTTGTAAAGTAGGACTTGAAAGTACTATTGTTGATTTTACAGGGGAGTCACCGAAGGTATTGAGATTAGGCGGTATGGATGTAGACCAATTAGAATTGGTTCTAGGTAAACTTCCTGTACAAACTAGTAGCTCAACACCGCATGCTCCAGGTATGCTTAGTGCTCATTACAATCCGGGCGCAAAGATCGTTTTGCACGACTCTACGGATAAGGCTTTGAATGCTGCAAAAGCATCCAATCACACTGCGGTACTGCTTTTTGGGCCTGTTGATGATGCACGTTATGAACATCAATACACCTTGAGTACTGGAAAAAGCTATAGTGAGGCGGCACAAAATTTGTTTGCCTTATTACGAGAATTGGGCACTAAATATCCTGAAATTCATGTGGTTAGATTACCGGAAGAAGGACTGGGTCGTGCCATCAATGATCGTTTGGTACGAGCAGCTGCAACTCGTTGACATATAAAGAGGTAAGTCAACCTTTTTATTAAAAACTTTGTTACATTAGAGTATGAACAAAATCCTACTCACATTTACCCTGTCTATTGGGGGACTTTTGCATGCGCAAATAAGTGGATCTGTCGTCGATCAATTCCAAGATCCCATAGTAGGTGCTAGCATAACTGTGTTGCAAAACGGAACGCCTTCGAATATAGGTACAGTAACGGATTTTGATGGGAATTGGTCCCTAAAGGTGTACCTAACAGAAAGACAACCTTCGGTAACGGTGCGTGTGGTAAGTATGGGTTTTGCGAGTAAAGATGTCGTTATACGTTCGATCCTACCTGTAACCATAAACTTGGAGCCAGATCAAAATGTACTTACAGAAGTGAGTGTGGTTCAGCAGCGCTTATCTGAGAAACAGCAAAAGAGTGCCCTTACCGTAGAAAGCATGGATGCGCTAGCTATTAAAGAAAGTCCTAGTGTGAGCTTTTACGACCATTTGGGAACGTTGAAGGGGGTTGATCTCACCAGTGCAAGTATCGGTTTTAAGATTATCAATACCCGAGGGTTTAACAGTACCTCACCGGTGCGCTCGCTCCAATTGATTGATGGTGTAGATAATCAGAGTCCTGGTCTTAATTTCTCTTTAGGAAACTTCCTTGGAGCTCCTGATTTAGATATCGTTGGGGTTGATGTTATTGCCGGTGCTTCGACAGCATTTTATGGACCTAGTGCATTTAATGGGGTAATTTCTATGACTACCAAAGATCCTTTCTTGTTTACAGGACTCAGCAGCAGTGTTAAGGCGGGGGAAAGAAATCTAACGGAGGTTTCGGTTCGTTGGGCAGATAAGGTCAATGATAAGTTCGCTTACAAGGTCAATCTATTTGCATTAAAAGCAGATGATTGGGAAGCCGGGAATATGGATCCTACAGATATTAGCCTTGATGGAATAGATAATCCCGGCGGATATGATGCTGTTAATCGTTATGGTGATGAGGATTGGTGGGATGATGGTGGAGATTCTAAGACTTTCCCAGGAATTGGTAGATTTTATCGTCCCGGTATTGAAGAAAAGCATTTGGTGGACTATGACACTGAAAATATAAAGCTAACTACAGCGCTGCACTACAAAATCAAGGATGATTTAACGGCTATTTATGCTATGAATTTCGGTTCCGGCACAACTGTTTATCAAGGTGATAATAGATATAGTCTTAAAGACATATTGTTTCTTCAGAATAGGGTGGAGCTTCAAAAGAAAGATAAGTGGTTTTGGCGCGCTTATTCTACCCATGAAGATGCTGGTAATAGCTATGATGCCTACTTTACAGCATTGAGAATGCAAGACAGTGTTGTGTCAAACCAGTCTTACAATTTATATTATATGGGCCTTTGGAATCTTTTTATTAGGCCTCAGGTACGTGCCTTGCCCGGGGCTCCTGCAAACAGTCTTCCTATGAGTCAATACCAGTCAATAATGGATTCACTGATTGCGACTAATCTAGATTTTTTTAATCAACTACATCAAGACAATCGAAACAGTGTATCAATAGCTACTGCATCTGATGCGTTAGGTGCAGTTTCCATTGAAGAGCTTGAGCGTTATGCGAATCAATTAATGCCTGGTACAACAGAATTTGATCATTTAAAGAATTACATTACGTCTACCTTGTTTACCGACGGCGGTAGCCGATTTTATGATAAGTCTGCTTTGTATCACACTCAGGGTGAACGGACATTTACCTTAGACAATGGTGCAATATTTCGAATGGGTGGAAATCTGCGTCTTTACACACCAAAGAGCGCAGGTACAATATTCTCAGATACAGCGGGTGCGGTAATAACTAATAGGGAAGTTGGTCTTTATGGGGGTTGGGAGGATTCCTTTTTAGATGAACGTCTGAAATTGAGCGCAACAGGAAGGGTTGATAAAAATCAAAATTTTAAAGCGTTGATTTCTCCAGCAGTTTCTGCTGTATATAAACATAATGAGAATCAGACCTTTCGTGTAAGTTTTTCAAGTGCTATTCGAAACCCAACATTAGCTGATCAGTATTTATATTATAACGTCGGCAGGGCTGTTCTTCTCGGTAACCTGAACGGTTTTGACTCGTTAGTCGCACTAGATAATATAACTGATTACTTAAGTATGCCTGCTAATCAAAGGCTTGAACATGATTTTGGTTATTTTAACGTTGATGCTATTCGCCCCGAAAAAGTTAAAACAGCTGAGGCTGGCTACCGAGCCACTATAGGAACTCGAGTTTTTGTAGATGCAAATTATTATTATAGTCTATATGATGATTTTATTGGTTACATCATCGGCGCAGATATCGAAGAGGGGACTACGGCCATCGATAGACTAAAATCATTACAGGTATACCGTATTGCCGCTAATGCCACTGAGCAGGTCACCACACAAGGCTTTTCCATAGGTTTGAATACATATATTGGTGATTATCAAACACTTTCAGGTAATTATAGCTGGAATAAACTCACTTCTGCAGTCTCAGACCCTATTGTGCCAGCCTTTAATACTCCCGAACATAAATTCAATGTCGGATGGAATATTAGAAACTATCCTATCAAAAAGAATAAAGAAAGGTTGCTTGGAGCCGGGGTGAACTATAAATGGGTTGAGGGCTTCTTATTTGAGGGTTCTCCTCAATTCACAGGCAGTATTTCTTCTTATGGACTTGTCGACGCGCAATGTTCCTTTACCCAAATACGGAACAAGAATGAAAAGAAGACTACAATAACCTATAAAATTGGTGCGAGTAACGCATTAAATAATCAAGTATATCAAGTATTCGGTGGGCCCTTAGTTGGAAGGTTGGCCTATCTGAGTATTCAAATAAACTAACCTTCCTAAAAAAAACAGTGTATGAAAAAGATTACTCTTTTAATGGGAGCCTTATTAATCTCTTCGATGGCGTTTTCGCAACGTTATACTACCGAGATTTTTACGGATTCTGAGATTGTTGTACAAGCAGGTGTTTCATACGGGGTGAACTTCAATCCCTATGCGGATACATCATCAAGTGCAACAAACCCCCTTTCGGGAACTAACCTTCAGCCATTACAGGCTGATTTTTACATGCCTTCTCCTACAGTGGATACGGCAACAGATCGTCCTGTTGTGATTATTTGGCATACTGGTTCATTCATCCCTAAGGGATTGAACGGTTCGCCGCTAGGCACACGCCAGGATAGTGCAGTAGTAGAAATGTGTAAACGTTTTGCAAAAATGGGTTATGTCAGCGTTGCAGCTTCATATCGCCTAGGATGGTTGGCGAACAGTTCAAACCTCGATCTTCGTCGTGGTTCTAACTTGCTGGCAGTTTACTATTCTATTCAAGATGCAAAAGCATTGGTGCGTTACTTGAACCTTACTCAGCTTGGTGCAGGTAATCCGTATGGAATCAATGCTAGTAATACGATCATGGTTGGTCAAGGTTCAGGTGGATATATCACCTTTGCATATGCGACTATTGATAAGCATTCAGAAGTTGCAGGACCAGCTAAATTCAAGTATCAGGATTCTACTGGTATCTTCGGTCAGCCAGTATTGCCAGGAGACCCCTACGTGGATACGAGTATTGTAGGTGATATTGATGGTTACGGTGCTACTGTTACTGTAACAGGACAGAACGCCTTTGGTGTACCTACAATGGATTACAGTTCCCCAGGACGTAATTACATTAATCACGCAGGTATGCCGGATGATGTATTGATGGTGATCAATATGGGAGGTGCCATGGGAGATGGGGCCTGGTTGGAACAAGGTGATGTTCCGATGTTGAGTATTCATAGCAAGTACGATTTCTTTGCGCCATATGATACGGGAATGGTTTATGTACCAATTGGTACTCAATTTTTCGCAGTTGTGAGCGTGACGGGATCATATGGGGCGATAAAGGCGGCCAATGCATATGGTAATAATGATATATTCCTAAACGAAAATTATACTGATGCTGTTTGGGTGGACCAACAATCTACAAATCCAACGGGTGAAGAATGTTTATATACTGTCGAAATTCCTCCGGCCAATCCCGCGACCCCATGGATTGTTCATACTTCTCCTTGGAACTGGTTTGATCCAAATGATCCAAACATTACTGCAGCCAACGCGAATCCAAATGTGGAAGCAACCTCACAGGCATGGATTGATACAGTAATGTCATTTATTGTACCTCGTATGGCAACAGTATTGCAAGCGGAAGGAGTCCCTGCAGGTATCGGCGAAGCGCAGCTGTCATTTGATGTTTATCCTAATCCATCTAATGGACTAATTACCGTGAAATCAAACTCTATGGTTATAGACCGAGTTAAGATTTTGGATGTTTCTGGAAGATTAGTACACGAAGAGGAAATAAATGCCACTCGAAAAACTCTGCATGCAGAGCATCTAAGTTCCGGTATGTATTTATTGAAGATTAGTTCGAATGGACAAGAAATGACTAAACGAATTTCAATTAGATAATACTATCGATTCATATTTTGAGCCCCGCACGTTAGTGTGGGGCTTTTTTTTGATCTAAGTTTGCCTCAAATCTTCTACTAATGGTCAATTACAACGGTTCCTTAGTCGCCCTAAATACAATACCTATTTCTCAAGTCAAGCGAGCCCTTAGTTATGGTGATGGGTTGTTTGAAACTATGAGAATGCGTGAGGGAAAGGTGCTCTTTATCGAAGACCATTACTTCCGTCTTATGGCTTCTATGAGGATTTTGAGAATGACCATTCCTATGGAGTTCACACCAGAGTTTTTAATGGCGGAATGTGAAAAATTGGCAAAGCATTTTAGTTATACCAATGCGAGGTTACGATTCCAAGTGGTGAGAAATGGTATGGGAAAATATACACCTGTGCAATCCAATGGTGTACACTGGTGGGTCGAAATAGAACCACTTCAAGAGGCGGATTATATTTTACGTGATAATTTGACAGTTGATCTATTCAAAGACCATCCCCTGCAAGCCGGGTTATTAACCACCGTTAAGTCTACAAATGCCTTGCCATATGTTCTCAGCGGAATCTTCGCAAAAGAGAATAACCTAGATGCGGTATTGTTAATCAACGACCAGAAGATGCTGGTGGAGGCAAATTATGGTAATCTATTCTTATTGCAAGGAGAAAAGCTAATCACACCGCCATTGGAAGATGGTGCATTGCGAGGGGTATTCAGAAAGAATATGTTGGTTTGGGCCAAAGAACTAGGCCTTGAGCTTGAGGAGAAAAGTATTTCACCCTTTGATCTTCAAAAGGCAGACGAATTATGGATTACGAATACGATTAAGGGTATTCAAGCGATTAAGACCTATCGCAAAAAGACGTTCTCTAGCGCTAAGGCTGCAGAAGTCGTGGCCTTGGTCAACAGAAAGCTAGAAGTGCTGAGTAAGCTTTAGTTCATCCAAGGATCTTCCGGGGCATTGGCCCAAATACGGTATTCTCCACCTAAGGTATGCATGTAGGCTCTCCATGCATCTTTAGACAAGGTTAAAATGTCGGTTTCAAATGGAGGATGAAGTACTACCCAGGTGCCATCAGATATTTCCTCTTCTAATTGGCCTGGTGACCAACCGCTATAGCCTAAAAAGGCTTTAAAAGTTGTTTTTTGATCCTCTTGTATGAGCCTTTGAAATATTTCAAAGTCACCTCCTAAGTACAAACCATTGCCGACAGGTGAGCTGTCGGGTATACGCTCTTCATTATGTAGGTAGAAAAGGGCATCCTGTTCTACCGGTCCGCCAAACATTAAAGCATTATCACGTGCGAATTTGTCGACTAAATCCTTGACCAGTAGATTACTCTCCTTGTTAAGAGTAAACCCGAGCGTGCCTTCTTCGTTATGTTCAGTAAGGTACACGACGCTTTGCTCAAAAAAACCATCGCCAATGAGTGGTTTTGAAATAAGAAGAGTTCCTTTAGCCGGCTGATTGTTCCAATGCATTATACTAATTTAGACATATGGATTTACACAACATAAGAGAAAGCTATAAGTTTGATTCGTTATTGGAATTGAATTTAGAAAGTAATCCTTTTGATCAATTTCAGTATTGGTACACGAGTTATGCAGAGCTACGTATCAAAGACTCCAATGCCATGGCTATTGCTACGGTGGATTCACAAGGAATTCCGAGCAATAGAATTGTACTCTTAAAGGCAGTGGAAAACAATGAATTTATCTTCTTTACTAATTACCGCAGCGCCAAGGCGAAAGACTTGTTGAGTAACCCCATGGTTAGTGCGCTATTTTTCTGGAGAGAACAAGAACGTCAAGTTCGTATTCAAGGAAGGGTAGTAAGAATTACTAAGGAGAAAAGTGAGGCATACTTTGCAACACGTCCTTACTTGAGTCAAATTGGCGCAGCTGCTTCAGAACAGAGTCAACCCATTACGAATAGAGCAGCATTAGAATCCAAATTTTCTGAGTTTCAAAATAAATTTCCAGAAGGAAGTACTGTACCCATGCCTGAAGATTGGGGCGGCTTTGCTATTCAACCTATTTCATTTGAATTTTGGCAGGGAAGAGAAGGTCGACTTCACGATCGAATAGTGTATACACTTGAAGGTCACGAATGGACCACCTCGAGATTACAGCCCTAATATATGGACATAAAAAAGCCCTCCGTGGAGGGCTTCTTTGTATCTAATAAGTTATGGCTATTAGAGCTTACCGTTTAGGTCAGCACCAGCTTTAAACTTAGCTACTTTCTTAGCAGCGATTCTAATAACCGCACCAGTTTGAGGGTTACGACCGTCACGAGCTGCACGCTGTGAAACAGAGAAAGAACCGAAACCAACTAGTGATACACGGCCACCACCTGCTAGGGTAGAACCAACGTTACCAGTGAAAGAATCCAAAGCCGATTTAGCTTGTGCTTTAGAGATGCCAGCATCTGCTGCCATTGCGTCGATCAATTGTGCTTTGTTCATTACAATTAAATTTTAATTAATACTTTTTTGACGAATGCTTATCAAATATAGATGAAAATTCTTTCCATGCAAGTGTTTTCGGGCCTTCGGGTAAAAAAAGTTAATAACTATGTGTAGTTATTCACAAAAAGGGGTGTTTTTACCCTTTTAATACTGCTATTTCAGCAAGATTTCACTGCTATTTAAGCCATTAATGTAGTCTGTGCTTGACATGGAGCGCTTCCCGGCAGGTTTTATACGTTTAATTTCTATACTTCCAAGTACATAATCGAGGAATAAACGCCTATTTTTTACCCTTAACATCGGATCTACCGATGGATTTTGTTCGTCACACAAAGAAGCTTCAAGGAATTTAATTTTCCCATAATATGCGGCCGGGGACGGATTTAAACCTTTTATCAGTTGTACTAACGCTGCGGGGGAGAGTCTGAAGTCTAGGCGAGTATTCTCCTTCGTTAATTTTGGGGCATGTGTGGCATCCTCGTTATTTTGTTTTCGAGACGATAATGAACCGTCTGCGAGGCCTTTGGCAGTATCTAGCACTAATTGAGCACCCATAGGCAGCAATGCATCATGCAATTCACCAGTGGTCCATTGTGGTTGAATAGTTAACTTCTCCTGCAACAGGATCTTCCCCGTATCTATTTGCTCATCGATAAGGAACGTGGTGAGCCCCGTCTCTTTATGCCCATTTATCACAGCCCAATGTATCGGAGCAGCTCCTCTAAGTCTCGGCAATAATGATCCGTGTAAATTAAAGGTGCCTAATCTTGGTTTTTCCCATACCTTCTTTGGTAACATTCGGAAGGCTACAACAACAAATAGGTCCGCCTTAAATGCATCCAGCTCCTTTAAGAAACCTTCGTCTTTTAAGTTATTTGGCTGTAAAACAGGGATTTCTAAGCTTATAGCGGCATGCTTTACCTCGCTAGGATTGATTTTTCTCCCTCGCCCCGAAGGCTTATCTGGAATCGTAACAACTGCCTTTACATTAAACCCGGCAGAAACAAGTGCATGAAGTGGAGGCACAGCAAACCTTGGCGTACCCATATATACTATGCTAAAGTTGTCGTAAGGCATTAGGAGAACAATTTAAATCGAACCAAATATCGTCAAAACTTAGTCCGTCTTTAAGCATCGCTCGAACTGTTTCCCTATCGGGATAATGATTTAGGGTACAATTGCCACATATACCACAAGATTCACCAGGTGTTTGACCAAAATAAAGCTCGATATCCTTGGCTAAACATTGCTCGGATGCTAAGAAGTCTAGAATAGCTTGCGATCGTTCTTTCTTGCTAGTAATCCACGATTCTACGAAGGATTTAGATAGTTTAAAATAACGCTTATCAATGCGGTTCTCTAAAAAGAGTAGGGCACATTGGTTTTGTTCCGCCTTGTATTGAATTAATCCCTTTTGATGCATACGTTGCAACCATTGGTCAAGGTCCTTTGCGGTTTTATGGAGTATAGGGGCCATTGCATCTAATTGAATTCGGTTAGAGTACTGCACCGTATGGCTGTATACGCGAAATAATTGCACTAAACATTGATGATCTTCCTCGGTTAATCCAGTCCAATGATCGGGACTGGTAAGAAAAAGAAGTTCAGGGTAGAGTTGATTGCTTTCAATGAACTGCCATACACCTCGTTGTTGAAGTAACTTGATATAGGTCAATAACTGTGAGATAGGAGTTTGCAGCTTGGCGGCTAAATCAACTAACGAAAAGTTTTCCTGATGATCTTTGCCTGCACCCACTGCAATTTGAAAATGACTACAAATCTTATTATAGACCGATTCCACCTTTTCGGGTTTCGGTAGATCTGTAATTCCCTTAGCAATTCGCGCAAGATCTTGCTGATTGTATAATAGATATGCTTGAGATAATTGGCCCCCGCGCCCACCGCGCCCCACCTCTTGGTAATATCCTTCAATGGAATCAGGGGTATCCCAATGAATGACCCACATCACATCCGCTTTGTCGATACCCATTCCGAAAGCGGTGGTGCTAACCATGATCGGAATTTTATTGTCGAGCCAATGTTGTTGACGTTCATTCTTCTCCTTTAAATCTAAGCCAGCGTGGAAGTAAGTGGAGTGAAGTCCATTCTCATTGATGTAATGACTGATGGATTCACAACTCGATCGGGTCTTCGCGTATATAATTCCTGTACCGGTCAAGCGTCCTAACAATCGCAGTAGCTGTTTGTCCTTGTTGGGAGTAAGTCGTTTCTCTAGTTGCAAGTTGTTCCGGCGTACACTGCCTTCATATATAGTGGCATCTGGTATTTGTAGCATCTCGGCTAAATCCTTTTTAACCCTATCAGTCGCTGATGCCGTTAATGCCAAGACTGGAATATTTGGGAATCGCTCACGGAGTAGGTGTACATTTAGATATGAAGGACGGAAATCAAAACCCCATTGTGAAATGCAATGTGCTTCATCAATTGCAATTAAACTAATTTCTGCATTCTGCAGATATTCTAAGAATAATAAGTTTGAAAGCCTTTCTGGCGCGAGGAACACAAATTTGTAACCTCCGTATTTAATGTTTCTAAAGGCTTCGTCTAACTGCCTTGGGGAGTATGAACCAGTGAATTGGTAGGCTTTGATATTTCTCTTTGTTAGACCGTGTAATTGGTCTTGCATTAGTGCCAACAGGGGACTTATGACAATAGTAATGCCGTCCAGCGCAATTCCCGGTACTTGATAGCAAATGGATTTTCCGCCGCCGGTAGGGAGCAGCCCGATGGTATGTTTTCCTGAAAGTATGGAAGAAATAATATCTCCTTGTAACCCGCGAAAATCAGGATAACCCCAATATTTTTTTAGTATTTCTTTTGCCTGTTGATGGATCATAAACATGCCAAAATGAAGGCAACGCGTTCTTCTACTGAGGCAGGAGGGACTTCAATAAATTCATATCCCAATGATGCATAAGCTACCTTCAAATGCTGTTCAACTTCATAACACTCGTCAAGTGTTTCCAAGCGCTGCCTATCAAGACTATGAATCTCTGGCCATACCGGCAGAAAAAATACTCTTTGAAATCGCATTTCCTGTAAATCTGCCTCCCAGTCCTCAGAAAGTTCTGCGTTTCCTTTGTTAAGGTAAGCGTAGGCATCCACATTTGTGCGGTCGTAAAAATTAATTTTTTCTAACAACGCATTGTGATATTGTTCATTGCGGAGGTCCCAAACAAGCTGAGTGAAGCCTAAAAGATCTTTCCATGGCACCAAATCAGACTCTTCATCCAATGAATTCTGAATGATTTCGCGAGCTTGTTCGTGGAAAACGGGATAGCCATGTTGCTCTAATGCAAGGCTTAACGTAGTTTTTTCTGTGGCAGGAGAACCCGTAATGGCAATTCTCGTCGTTTTCAATGGGTATGAGATATCTTCGTAGAACCTCAAATGTACTTCTAATGGTTCGATTTTATCACGCGATTGCGCTACTACTTTTTCTGAGCTTATCCACATATGCTCAGCCAAAATCCGCCATTTCAGCCTTTCAAAAAGCCAAGGAGTCATTTCGAAACGGTGAGACAGAAAAGGGTTGGCAGTACTTGAACAAGAGCATGAAGAAAGGCAAAGACACCTATTACCAGGCATTTATATTGGCCGCTGATCAATGCTTTCGTGAAGGCAAATATGAATTGGCCCTAGAATATTACGATCAAAGTCTTGCAATAGATGCCATTTCCACGACCTATTTGAAGAAGAGCCTAGCCAACAAATATTTATATCGTTGGGAGGAGAGTATTACACAATGGGAGAATTACGTGTCTGTTGCTAGGTTGTCCAAGGAGCGTCGCGAGGGAGCGGAATTAGAATTACAAAATCTACGGTTCGCAAAATGGAAATATGAAGAATATGCCGAATCGAACTTTAATTTTAATATTGAGAAGTTGAGTTTTTCGACTGATCAATTGGAATATTTCCCCACTATTACCGGAGGAGACGAGCACCTCATTTATACTCACCGATTTATATCAGGTAATAAGCCGACTGATGAAAACCTCTTCGAAGCTGCTCTTGATGGTATATCAAAGTTCGGTGTGCCGCTTGAAGGCAATCTTAACTCACGATTGAATGAGGGGGCTGCGTGTATTAGTCCCGACGGCCAATTCATGGTGCTTACTGTCTGTGATCGACCAGATGGCGCAGGAAGTTGCGATTTATACTACAGTCACTGGAACCCAAATCTTGGTTGGGAAATACCGATGCCGATTCCAGGTGATATTAATACTGGTAGGTGGGAGAGTCAGCCAAGTCTTGGTCCAGATGGGCGTACCATCTATTTTGTTCGTGCCAGCAATAGCATGGAAACGGACCGCGATATTTTCGTATCCACGAAGGATGATGAAGGGAATTGGACTAAAGGACAAAGGCTTCCTAAAAATATAAACAGCAGCGATAAAGAGAGTTGTCCTTTTATGCACTTTGACGGCAAGACTTTGTATTTTCTCTCAGAGCGCAGTCCTTCTCTAGGTTCATCAGATTTCTTTAAGTCTACCCGCATCAACGATTCCACTTGGTCGGATCCCATTAACCTTGGGTTCCCATTCAATAGTTTCGGAGAGGAATTTTCTCTAGTTATTGATAAAAGTGGGCAGTTTGGGTATCTCGCCTCCGATCGCGGAGACGCTATAGTGCCTAGTTATGATGGGCTCAGCTCCTTAGACCTATACAGGTTTGATTTACCAGAACATCTGCAGCCAGAGATTCGGGATAATTATGATCTCGTTGTGCTGGATAGCTTAACCCTGCGTCCTCTAGGAGGGGCTTCAGTGCAGTTATTTAATATTGATGGGGTGCAATTCTTTTCTGGTACTAGCGCTAAAAATACTGGTATGGTCCGCTTAATGACCGATGGTGGAGAAGTGCGGTTAACGGTTTATCAAAGAGGTTATTTGCCTTATTCAAGTGTTATTTCTCAGCTAGATTACATAGCTAAACCAATGTATGGGAACAATGTGGCCACAATAAAGCTCATTCCAATTGCTTCAGGTAAGGCATTTGCGTTAAGAAACATTCTATTTGAATTGGATCAAAGCACCTTGTTACCCGAAAGTGAAAAGGAACTCACGGTACTTTTACGAATGCTTGAAGACAATATGGATTTGAAAGCCACAATCATTGGACATACGGACAATCAAGGGGGACGAACCTACAACCAAAGATTGAGTGAGGCTAGAGCAGCTACAGTGCTGAGTTGGTTGGTGGAGAACGGAATACACCCCACAAGACTTACCTCAGAAGGGAGAGGAATGGATAGACCTGTAGCGTCGAACGATACAAAAGAGGGAAAAGCCCTCAACAGACGTACAGAGATTCAATTGCGCTAACCTTCGTATTTATCTTTCCACATCGCCTTTTGCTCGGCGCTAATCTGCTGTTCCTTTGGGTTAGCTGCAGGCGACCATAGTACACTTCCTTGAATGTGTTTTGGCAAGTATTCTTGAGATACGAAGCCTCCCGGGTTGTCGTGAGGATATAAATAGCCTTTACCGTGGCCCAAATCCTTAGCAAGAGCACTCGAGGCATTTTTAAGGTTATCTGGTACTTCGAGATTCCCCGTTTGTTGAACCAATTTTTGCGCCTTGCCGATGGCGGTGTAAGCACTATTTGATTTTGGTGAAGTTGCTAAATAGATGGTGCATTGGCTCAAGATAATTCTACTCTCTGGCCAGCCTACGCGCTCCACAGCACTAAAGCTTTCATTGGCGAGTATTAATGCGTTTGGATTGGCGAGGCCAATATCCTCCGCGGCCGAAATAATTAATCTGCGCGCAATAAACTTCACATCTTCACCACCTTCAATCATCCGAGCGAGGTAGTATACCGCAGCTTGTGGATCGGAGCCTCTGATGGATTTAATGAAAGCTGAAATAACATTGTAATGTTCGTC
>DMQR01000138.1 GCA_003455605.1 Cryomorphaceae bacterium
TGAGGAACAAGTCATTGAATTCAATAAAGAGGAAGATGATCAACCTTGGACTCCAGAATCAGTACCAGTAGAAGTAGAGGAAGAAATCTTACCTGAGCCAGAGATGGTCATTCCTGACCATTCTCCGGAACCTAGAGCCATTAAAATTGAGGAAGAATCTGAAGGGGATACCATTGATGTGCAGGTTGAGGTACATCAAGAATTGGTAGAAGATGATATGGCCATCAATAAAAAGGTTAAAGATTTTGGGGAATACGACCCTACCCTTGACTTGAGCAGATTCCAGCTACCGAAGATTGATTTACTCCAACAATAGGGTGATGGACAGATTACCTTTGATAAAGACGAGATTGAAGCCAACAAAAACCGCATTGTTGAGACGCTTCAGAACTACAATATTGAAATCAAGGAAATCAAAGCTACCATCGGCCCTACTGTCACCTTGTATGAGATTGTGCCTGCGGCTGGTATTCGTATTTCCAAGATCAAAAACTTGGAAGATGATATTGCCTTGAGCCTCGCAGCACTGGGTATTAGAATTATAGCTCCTATTCCAGGAAAAGGGACTATTGGTATTGAGGTGCCTAACGCCAATGCACAAGTGGTCAGCATGCGTCAAGTCATTGCTTCTAAGAAATTCCAAGAAGCGAAAATGGAATTACCAGTAGCTATGGGACGTACCATCACGAATGAGAACTTCATTTTTGACTTGGCCAAAATGCCTCACCTATTGATGGCTGGAGCTACTGGACAAGGAAAGTCTGTGGGATTGAACGCCATTCTCACCTCATTGCTCTATAAGAAGCACCCAAGCCAACTAAAATTCGTCCTAGTCGATCCTAAAAAAGTCGAGCTCACGCTCTACAATAAAATTGAACGTCATTATTTGGCAATTTTGCCAGATTCGGACGAAGCAATCATTACGGATACGACGAAGGTTATATATACTTTGAACAGCCTTTGTATTGAAATGGACAACCGCTATGAGTTACTCAAATCTGCAATGGTCCGGAATATTAAGGAGTACAATGCAAAATTTATTGCGCGTCGTCTAAATCCAGAAGAAGGGCACAAATATCTACCCTATATCGTTCTCGTTATTGATGAGTTCGCAGATCTAATTATGACTGCAGGTAAAGAAGTAGAAATGCCCATTGCCCGGCTTGCGCAGCTTGCTCGTGCCATTGGTATCCACCTGATAGTCGCCACCCAGCGTCCATCTGTGAATGTAATTACCGGCATAATCAAGGCGAACTTTCCAGCACGTGCAGCTTTCCGCGTTACCTCAAAAATTGATTCTCGTACCATTCTCGATGCAGGTGGCGCCGATCAGCTCATCGGTAAAGGTGATATGCTCTTCTCTCAAGGATCAGATTTGGTCAGATTACAATGTGCCTTTGTCGATACGCCAGAAGTCGAAGAGATTTGTGATTTTATTGGTAACCAACAGGCCTATCCTACAGCATACCAGCTTCCAGAGTACGTCGGTGAAGAAGGCGGTGGTGTCGCAGATATAGATCCTTCTGAAAGAGATGCCCTTTTTACTGATGCCGCTAGATTAGTGGTACAAACGCAGCAAGGATCAACGTCCATGATTCAACGAAAACTGAAGCTCGGATACAACAGAGCCGGTCGTATTGTGGACCAATTAGAAGCTGCTGGCATACTAGGTCCATTCGAAGGATCAAAAGCTCGACAAGTATTAGTCCCTGATGAAATGGCGTTGGAACAAAAATTGAACGGAGATGCGTAAATTCGCCCCCATGAAAATATTCACCTTTTTATTGTTGCCATTCTTCTCAATGGCACAATCCCACGACGAAGCCAAAGACTTACTCAACAAGGTTTATGAAAAAACCTTAAGCCTCGAAACACAGCACATCTCTTTCGTCAATACCATTGCAGCACCAAGTAATGGAGGAATGAAAGAGCGCAGTTCGGATGGTGAATTGTATGCAATTGGAGAAAAGGTGCGCATTAAAACCGATGCCTTTGAATTTATCTCGGATGGAAACAACGCCTATTTGATTTATCCAGCAGATGAGGAAATTGAGAAAACAGCATCTGGAGAAGAAACCTCTCTAAGCCCCTCGGATATCTTGAAAAACTATCAGAGTGGATACAGTTATAAGATGGCTGGAAAAGCAACAGAAAATGGCAAATCAATACAATATGTTGTTCTAAAGCCCGTTGCTAGTGAAGAGGTTAAGGAAATTATGATCGGTATTGACACGAAAAACATGCTGCTTGAGAATTACGCTCAGTTTGGAATCAATGGAATTAACACCGCCTTTACGGTTAAAAAGTATGAAGTTAACGTGCCCTTAAATGCCGAGATGTTCAACATCAACGCTAAAGAGTTTGATGGATTTTATCGACTATAGGAATGAATAAACTAGACTGGTACGTCTTAAAAAGTTACGTAAGACCATTGCTCCCCACTGTGGGAATTATGGTCTTTTTCTTTTTGATGCAAATGGTTTGGAAGTACGTAGATGACCTTGCAGGTAAAGGCATTGAATGGTACGTTCTCCTCGAACTTATGATGTATTGGGCCGCCAGCGTCGTTCCATTTGCACTACCGGTAAGTGTTTTATTTGCCTCCCTCCTCACCTTTGGAAACTTTGGCGAGCATTATGAAATGGCTGCAATGAAGAGCTCCGGAATCAGCTTATTTAGAGGTGTTCGCTCGCTGATTATTTTAAATATTGGAATCGCTGTAGGTGCCTTCTATTTCTACAATGATGTTATTCCTGTTGCGAATTTAAAAGGCCAAAGCCTCTTGATAAACATCTCTAAGAGCAAGCCTGCCTTCCATATTACCCCTGGCGTCTTTTACAATGGATTCGAGGGATATTCTGTCAAGATTGGGGAAAAATCGGGTGACGGAGAACAAGAACTCCAAGACATCTATATCTACGACCACAAGGAGAATAAGAAAGGAAACCATAAAGTCCTCACAGCTGCAACTGGTATTATGCGCACAGTGGCTAATGATCAATTCCTAGAGATTGAACTGCACGATGGGGCAACTTTTGAGGACATTGTGAAGTCAGATCGTGAGGAACGCAAGAAGATGCCGTGGGCACATAGTAAGTTTGATACTGCTTACATTAGATTCAATCTTGGCGGTTTTGATAATCCAAACCTATACAAAACTAGAAGGCGAGACTTTATGATGCTGAATACCCAGCAGTTGAAACTCAAAGCGGATACATTAAATGATCAAATGATTGAACGCGAGGCGAACTTTCAAAAGAACTTAAAGGGCAAGTATAAGTTTGACTATATCGATCCAGAGACCGCAAACGCCGCGGAAGCCTTGAGAGATGATATCATGAAAAATCTACTTAGCGGTATGCGATTACGAGCTTCACAAAACGCCATTCGGTTGGCCAGGTCTAATCTTGATTACCTTAGACAAATGGAGCGTGAGATGGATTGGCGAAACGAAACTAGGCTTCGACATTGGTTGGAATATTATAAAAAGTTCGCTCTAGGTGTAAGTGTACTGATTATGTTCTTCATCGGTGCACCTTTGGGAAGTATTATTCGCAAAGGTGGTATAGGCTTGCCTTTGGTCATTAGCACTGTGGCATTCTTGATCTTCCATGTATTAAACACCACCTTCGAAAAAATGGGACGTGAGGAGCTGATGGGTCCACTCATTGCTACCTGGCTACCGTCTATGATATTGGCGCCCATTGCATTGTGGTTGACCTATAGCGCTTCTACAGATAAAGCTCTGATTTCGGGAGAATGGTTTAGTACCATAAGGGCGAAATTCTACTGGAAGAAGGATGAAGAATAAGGTTCTCATCCTATCGAACAAACTCCCCTATCCTTGTGATGACGGAAGTTCTATTGCAATGGCTCGGTTGCTTGAGACCTTGCTGATGAAGGAATTGGACCTACATTATTTTGCCATAAATAGCCACAAGCATTGCAAGGATGTGGAGATCAGTAACGCGTATCAACCTATTGTGAATTTTGAGGCCTTTGAGTGGAATACATCTCCTAAGGTGAGCACTGCAATTAAAAATTTAGCGACTTCTCTGCCTTACCACGTCAGTCGCTTTTACATTCCTACGCTCCAAAAACGACTAGATGCATTCAAACCCGATAGTTTCCATACGGTTATTTTGGAAGGTGCATTCATGGGCATGTATTTGAAAGAAGCCCGACGCATCGGGAAACAAACCATTTTACGTGCACACAATGTGGAGCATGAGATTTGGAAAAGAT
>DMQR01000071.1 GCA_003455605.1 Cryomorphaceae bacterium
TACGTGGTTGACGAGGTTGTGGATCTAAGCAACAGTTCTTCAGTCACGTACTCAGACCTTGGCAATGCTCAAAGCATTATTATCGCCCCAGATTCTTTACTCGCAGCCGCGCATGATTTAGCAGATTTAGAGCGAACGACTGGCATTGATGCCGAGGTGGTTTCAGTGGAGTACATATATGATGTAATGAATACCGGAAACCCTGATATTGGGGCTATTAGAAAGTTCTTAGTCCGATTATATAACGATTACGAAAAACTGCAATACCTTACTCTCTTAGGAGATGCATCATACGATTATAAAGGCCAATTACCTGGTCCAAAATCCAACCTCATTCCGACCTATCATACCAATGCAAGCTTTTCCCTTTATAGCTCCTATATCACTGATGATTACTACGGTTATTTGGATGCCGGTGAAAGTGTGAATTGGTTTGTGGACGACCTAGATATTGGTATAGGCAGGATTCCCGTCCGAAGCATACAACAAGCCGAACAAGCGGTGGCCAAAATCGAGCGTTACCTCACCGCAACTGAGCGCTTTGGTCCATGGCGTATGAACGCTCTTTGGGTGGCGGATGATGTGGACGACGGTTGGGAAAAGGAGTTTGAAGTAGTACAGGACCGATTAACGAAAGAATTGGACACTAACCGCACAGAACTCAATAACATCAAGATTTATGCGGACGCCTTTTTACAGGAAAGCATGCCCGGTTCGCAACGCTATCCCGAGGCGCGTCAAAAACTCTTCCGCGAAGTTGAAAACGGGGCGCTCTTGGTGAGCTACGTAGGCCACGGCGGAGAGGTAGGCTGGGCCACAGAGCGTATTTTACAACTTGAGGACATCAATGCTTGGGAGAATCAAACTGCCCTGCCGGTATTCACCACCATCACCTGTGAGTTTGCTAGATTCGACGATCCAAATCGAGTGAGCGCAGCAGAGCAACTCCACCTTAACCCAAACGGCGGTGCCATCGCACTTTTCTCGACCACAAGAAGCGTTTTCGCCACCAATAGTACCTATCAACTCAACGAGTTGCTCAACAGAAATATGTTGTTCCTTGACCAACCGCGATTGGGAGATGTGATTCGCACGACAAAGAACAACAACATCAGCGGCGATAAAATCAAATTCTCGCTCTTGGGAGATGCGGCACTTCCGCTCGCAAGACCCGAGGATGGTTTGGTATTCGACTCTATTAATGGCGTTCCGTGGGATCAGTTTAACGATACGATTAAAGCACTGAATTGGGTCCAAATCAAAGGAAGTATCCGCGACGATAGCGGTCAAACCCTTACCAATATGAACGGCCGTGTTTGGCTTCAATTCTACGATAAGGCCCAGAACGTCCAGACCAAAACTAACGACAATCGTGGCGGCGCCTTCAACTTCACCACCCAAAACAACGCAGTGTTCAAGGGCCTTGCGACTTTGGTCAATGGAGCATTTACCTTTGAATTCCGGGTGCCCTTGGACATCAATTTGAGTTTAGGTTCACCGAAGATTAGCGCTTATGCGTCGAATTTTGAAAGAGATTTCTGGGGTGCTTCACGTCAACATCTGATCGGTGGTGTTTTCGACGGAGTGATTACCGATACCGAAGGACCGAATGTGAGCCTATATATTAATGATACGACTTTCGAGTCGGGCGGCTTTAGCGACCCCGATCCTTCAGCCCTTGGATTTTTGTATGATGAGAGTGGTATTAATGCGGTTGGATTAGGAATTGGACACAACTTAAGCCTCATCTTAGACGGCCAACCTATCAACGTCAACGACTATTACCAGAGCGCCATTGACGATTTCACGCGTGGCAAGATCACCTATCCTTATTATGACCTCGAGTACGGCGAGCACACATTGGAGCTGCGTGCTTGGGATGTGCTCAATCAATGGGGCTATGATAGCATTGCCTTTGTGGTGGTGGATTCGGATAAACCGGTATTGAACCAATTGCTTGCCTATCCCAACCCCTTCCTCGACGAGGTAAACTTTAATCTGAGCCACGACGAGAGTGCGGAAGGCGGAACCCTCGTAATGGATTTAGTTAATAACGAAGGCCGAGTTCTATGGCACAAAGAGGAAAACCTAACCCTCATGGGGGTAGAGACTGCATTGCCTAGTTTTAAAATATCAGAAGTAGAAGGTGGTCGCCCAGGCCCTGGTTTTTACCATATTAGGGTCCAATTCACCCGAAATATTGATGGAAAATCTGCCGCAATACAAGAAAAGCTCATTTATATACGTTAAACTTGCGCTGCGACAAGCGTTAACCCAACTATGAAGAAACTCGCAATCCTTTCCTTAGCAATATTATTTACCTTCCAAACGAAAGGTCAAAGCAACCTTAAATACAATGTGGTTACTACTGCAGTACCCATTCTATTGGTGAGCCCAGATTCAAGGGCTGGTGCCATGGGCGATGTAGGGGTTGCGAGCACGCCGGACGGTAATTCGAGTGCATGGAACCCGGCTAAATTGGCATTTTTGGAGAATAAGAAAGCTTCGATGGCGTTGTCTTACACACCGTGGATGTCGAAATTAGTCCCAGATATAGACCTGGCTTATGTGAATTACACCAAAGCCTTGAGCGATCGACAAGGCATCAGCGCATCGTTGCGTTACTTCTCTTTGGGGGAAATCAACTTCACCAACGAGCAAGGCAACTCAATGGGCACCTTTAATCCGTACGAATTCTATTTTGATGTGGCCTACGCTTTGAAACTCAGCAATCATTGGAGCGCGGGAACTGCATTGCGCTGGATCTATTCAGATATCGCCCAAGGCCAAGTGGTTCAAGGTCTACAAACAAAACCAGGTCAAAGTGGAGCGGCTGATCTCGGATTCTATTACCAAGGTGATTATATTAACATAAAAGGCGGCCGTCGTCAAGCCTGGTCTGCAGGTATTGCCTTGACAAACTTAGGCGCCAAAATCGCCTATTCTGAAAGCGGAAATAGCGACTTCTTGCCGACGAATTTGCGCATCGGTGGGGGATACCACTTGGAAATCGACGAATATAACCAAATGTCCGTGTACCTGGATTTGAATCGCCTCGTGGTGCCTACACCTCCAGAATTAGGGACGAATGGTGAAATCGTTGCCGGTATGGACGATAATGTAACTCCATTGATCGGTGTCTTTCAGAGCTTTAACCCAGCGGCTAAGCCAGGCGGCTTCGGTGAGTTACTACAGGAAAACATCTACAACTTCGGTTTAGAATATAAATACGACAACTTCCTTTTCGCCCGCGCCGGCTACCTCCATGAACATAAACTCAAGGGGAACCGCCAA
>DMQR01000052.1 GCA_003455605.1 Cryomorphaceae bacterium
ATCCACAACCTCGTCAACCACGTAATCGATGGATCCTACGCCAAATTTGTAAGCACGTAGCTTATCCTCATGTGAGTACCAACGCGCTTCGTTAGCACCAGCTATAATTGGAACAACCTTAGAAACGATGCGGTTATTTTCTATCCCGAAAATAGCTAAATCTGCACTGGCCTCTGTACTGAAATAGGAATAACTATCCGCCCCTCTTGGAGCGTTGACCATGAATTTGGCAGGGCCTTGATTTTGAGAGGAAGTTTCCCAATCCACGATTATTTCATCCAACCACATAGCAGCTGAATTATTTCCGACTTTATCGTAGGTGATGCGTATCGTTGAACCTTGGTCTGCCGTGAATGTAGCGGTAAGGACCTTCTCTTGGACAAAATTGCTTACGCTGCCGGTTAAAACTGCAGGGAAATTGATATCGGCAGTTTGATTTCCGTATCCTACCCGAAGCCTGGTATTACCAGTATTGGCACGGGCCACAGCTCTAATTTGAACATTGATGTCCGTGCCGGCAATAGGGCTGTTCTCAGTGTTGCCGGTCCCGGCCGTTCTTTCACGGAAATCATAATCTCGTTGCGTAGTGAAATCGAACAATTCCCCCATCCATCGACGGCCTGTGCCTACTAAATTATACATCGCTGTATCATATATCCAATAAGCGCGCGCATTCAATAATCGGGCATTAGAATCTGCCGATTCTTGCTCTAAAGGAATGGGCTGGTAAGAGGTGTTGCCTCCGCTCACCAAGAAGTATTTCGCATCGGAATAGCCATTATCCGAATAATTAGAAGTCTCAGTAGAAGGACTGTACGTGATATCGTAGTTCGTCGGAATGTAAAACCAGTAGATGGTGTTTGCCGTAAGGATGGATTCATTCACATCATATGGAATGGAAAAATCACCACCCATAGGCTCGCTAGCGCTATTGATTGGAGAGAGGACGCCATCTAAGCGGCAACGAATCTCCAATGCCTCTGTAGGATTACCGGAGGATAGGATGCCTAAGTCTATGACCTCGCTACCCGTTAATTTGTAAAGCCCGCTATGTTGATCTTCTGATCCTTTGGGTGCAGAAATGCGGTGGTTTAGGGTTTTGAATCGGACATAAGTACCCTCATCAAAGGACATCTGGGCCGATACAAGTACCGGACTTAAGAAAACATATGATAGGAGTATAATTCTCTTCACTTCTACAAATCTACTACGTAATACACAACAATAGCCGGATAAAAAGCGTTTAAACAGGAACGAAAAGCAAGTGCAAATCGTACTTTTTTTGCTTATACTTGTTGCTTGAAAACATAGGTTTATCAATGAACGCATTGAAATCGCGCATACTAACAGTGGCTACAGCACTGACAATCAGCACCTTAAGCTCCGCTCAAGATGCACACTTCAGTCAATATTATGCCAATCCTATCTACCTAAATCCGGCTTTTGCGGGTTTAGACAGATGTCCGACAGTACACACTAACTACAGAAATCAGTATCCAGAGCTCGGAGTTTACCAAACCTATTCGGCTTCGTACGATCAGTATGTAGACAAATTAAATGGTGGTATTGCCTTGATGGCTCTACGCGATGATGCAGGTAATGGTGCTTTAAATTTGACTGAGGTAAGTGGTATTTACAGTTACCACCTCGAAGTCAACCGTAACTTCACCTTGTTGAGTGGATTCCAAGCTACCTTCCGTCAGCGTACGTTGGATTGGGGTCAGTTCACTTTCCCAGATATGATTGATCCATTCTACGGTTTCGTATTACCGACGAGTGAAGTTCCTCCTGGCAACAACTTCAACAACCACTTGGACCTTAGCTTTGGTATGCTAGGTTTTACAGATCGATGGTATATAGGTATTGTGGGGCACCACTTAACGGAACCTAATGAAGCGTTCCTGAGCCAGAGCCGTTTGCCATTGAAACTTACCGCCCACGCCGGTGCTAATATTCCCTTAGGGCGTAAACGCTTACACAACAGTTTACAGTCTTATCTCGTGCCTAATATTGTATACCAACAGCAAGGACCGGCATCTCAATTGACTGCTGGTTTGAGTTTTGCTCGTGGTCCAATTGCAGGAGGTTTGGCTCTCCGTCAAGGAAGCTTTAATCCAGATGCTGTGATTTTCATTTTGGGAATCACTCCCCCTGATCTTCCTTGGACTTTTGGTTACAGCTATGATTACACCATCAGCGATTTGACCAATACCTTAGGCGGTGCTCATGAAGTGAGTTTGGGCTATAAATTCCCATGTCTCTCACGCAAGAGTAAACTTAAGCCATTAAAGTGTCCTAAATTCTAATTAGACGAAACAAATAGATCACATGAATACCTTCATTAAGTTTTCCATTGTCACTGTAGCTGTAACATTACTTGCTAGCTGCGCCGGCCCCGAATCTAATACAACAGGTTGGGCAATAAACAATAAAAAGAACGGTGGTTTCCAAGCTAACTTGGGCTACCAAGGTCAAGAAACTGGTCCAGGACTCGTCTTCATAGAAGGCGGAAGCTTTATGATGGGCCAAGTCGAAGAGGACTACATAAAAGATTGGAATAACTCTCCGCGAAGAGTAACCGTTAGCTCATTCTATATGGATGAGAACGAGGTGACCAACCTAGATTACCGCGAGTACCTCTATTGGCTCCGTCGCGTATACGATTATGACTACTATCCAGAAATCTATAAGAGTGCGTTGCCAGATACTTTGGTTTGGAGAGATAAACTAGCGTTCAACGATAATTATGTTGAAAACTACTTGCGTCATCCCGCATATAATTACTATCCGGTGGTGGGTGTAAGTTGGTTACAAGCACAACGATTTTGTTCTTGGAGAACGGATCGCGTGAATGAATCGATTCTTATCAAAGAGGGTATTTTGAAACAGTCCATTGACCAAATGGACGCCGATCACTTTAATACAGAGGTCTATCTCTACAAAGAAGGTGAATATGTTGCTCAAAACAACAAAGGCCTAAAAGATTTAAATCCGAATAGTATATATGGTAAGGAAGGACGTCCAGCCAGAATTGAGGACGGAATACTCCTTCCGAAGTACCGCCTGCCCACAGAGGCAGAATGGGAATATGCAGCTTATGCAGACGGTGGACACAGAATTTACAATCGCATAGTTGATAAAAACAAGTATACTTGGAATGGGAATAGCGCACGCAATCCTGATAAACAAGAAAGAGGTGACATGGTAGCCAATTTCAAGAGAGGTAGAGGTGATAATATGGGAACATCTGGCTGGCTTAATGATCAAGCAGATATCACCATGCAAGTACGCTTCTACCCTCCTAACGACTTTGGCTTGTACGACATGGCGGGGAACGTAGCGGAATGGGTTTTGGATGTTTACCGTCCTGTATCTTCCTACGACCTTACAGATTTCAGAGGATACCGCGGAAATGAATTCAAGCACTTCGACGGCAACTACCAAGACATTGGTTCTTTGGAAGTATTACAAGATCCACAAAAAGAAGTTCGCAATGGTGATACTGTAATCGTTCGTCTGCCAGGTCAATTACCTACGCGAAGTGTCACCGTAGATGAAACTGTGAAGCGTCGTAACTACAATAAAAGTGATTACCGCGATTACCTAGATGGCGATCACGAGAGCTCTCAAAACTACGAGAACCCAGTTGAGGAAGGTGACGCTCCAATGTACGACTACGGTAACAAGTCATTAATCGGAAATACTACACGTGTATACAAAGGTGGTAGCTGGAAAGATCGCGCTTACTGGTTGAGCCCAGGTACCCGTCGTTTCTTGGAAGAAGACCAAAGTACAGACTACATTGGTTTCCGTTGTGCAATGGATCGCGTAGGTTTCCAGAATTTGAATGAATCACGCAACAAACGCCCAACTAAAGTGAAGCGTCATAACTTCAAGCGTTACAAAATGTAAACCGACATTTAACAATATTAAACCCTGCCTCTTCGGCGGGGTTTTTTTATACCCTAACTTTCCCTTATCTAATTCATTGCGATCATGACTCCATTCGAGGCCTTCCTTCAATGCAAAGCTGTATCCACCGATACGCGAAACATCGTTCCCGGTTCTGTGTTTTTTGCCCTAAAAGGTATACGCTTCAACGGCAATGATTTTGCACTACAATCATTGGCTGAAGGCGCATCTTATGCCGTCGTCGATGAGCCTGTCGGAGAAGATAGTAGACTTTTACAGGTTGAAGATGTACTTACAGCTTTACAAGAATGTGCTAAACAATACCGCAGACATCTTGACATCCCCATCATAGGATTGACCGGCAGTAATGGAAAGACCACGAATAAGGAACTCTTTCACGCGGTACTTTCTACCCAATTCAAAGTGCACGCTACTAAAGGAAACTTCAATAACCATGTCGGCGTGCCACTGACCTTGCTTGGCATTCCTGAAGGTACCGAGCTGGCCGTGGTAGAAATGGGTGCCAACCATCAAGGAGAAATTGCCCTACTCGCATCCATTTGTGAACCAGATTTGGGCTACATCACAAACTATGGCAAAGCGCATATAGAAGGGTTCGGTGGCATAGAAGGCGTAATTAAAGGCAAAAGCGAACTGTACGACTTTATTCAATCCCATAAAAACGCATCCGTATTATTAAATACTGATGATCCAATCCAAATTAAGAAGAGTCAAGGATGCCCTACAATCACCTTTGGTCAACACAGCGGGCAGTACCAATGGCTATCAAAATCTGAAGGAGAGTTTGCCGGCCTGTGTTTCGAGCATGAGAATCGCGTACATCAGATCAAGAGTCAACTCAGCGGATCTTTTAATGAAACGAATATTGCTGCAGCAGTTGCACTCGGCTTGTACTTCGGTATTTCCGCTACAAACATCGTGGAAGCTATCAACTCCTATGTGCCGTCAATGAATAGAGTCGAATGGCGCCAAACCGCGCATAATAAAGTATTATTAGACGCCTACAATGCCAATCCTACTAGCATGTCCTTGTCAGTGGAGAGCTTTGTGAATTGGCATCCAGAAGGCATTTTGATTCTTGGCGATATGTTTGAACTAGGAGCAGCAGCTGAACAAGAGCACGAGGCAATAGTACAACAGGTTCGTGAATCTAGCATGTTTGACCGATGCATCTTCGTCGGAGCTTTTTTCGAACAAACGTCTTGGGAAGGTGCACATTTTAGAACCACAGCAGAATTGGCCTCTTATTGGAATGAAAAAGGCGCCCCGAAGGACGCCCATATCTTATTAAAAGGATCGCGTGGAATTGCACTTGAGCAACTTCTCCCCTTTCTGTAATTAGCTATTTTTTATGAGATCTCGGGAGATTACTATCCGCTGAATCTCAGAAGTACCTTCATAGATTTGGGTAATCTTCGCATCACGCATCAAACGCTCTACATGGTATTCCTTTACGAAACCGTAACCGCCATGAACCTGAACCGCTTCTGTGGTAACCCACATTGCTGCCTCGGATGCTGCAAGTTTGGCCATTGCACTTTCCTTGTCATACGGCAAACCTTGATCTTTTAACCACGCTGCCTTGTAGACCAATAGTCGTACTTGCTCAATCTTCAATTCCATATCGGCTAACTTAAAGGCAATAGCCTGATGGTCATGGATAGGCTGTCCGAAGGTGGTACGCTCTTTAGCATAAGCCAACGCCAAATCTAACGCACCCTGTGCAATTCCCAGGGCTTGTGCAGCAATACCAATACGGCCACCACTCAACGTTTTCATGGCAAATTTAAAACCGAAGCCGTCCTCGCCTATTCTATTTTCTTTTGGCACCTTAACGTCGTTAAATAACAACGTGTGCGTATCTGAACCGCGGATACCTAATTTATCTTCTTTCTTTCCAACCACGAAACCGTCCATACCCTTCTCAACGATTAATACATTGATGCCGCGGTGGCCCTTGTCACGATCGGTCTGCGCAATTACGAGGGCAACCTCACAGCTGCCGCCGTTTGTAATCCAATTCTTCGTGCCGTTAAGCAAATAGTAGTCGCCTTGGTCAATAGCGGTGGTTTGCTGAGAAGTGGCGTCAGAACCGGCTTCCGGCTCGCTCAAACAGAACGCACCGATGATTTCGCCTGAAGCTAATCTCGTCAAATATTTCTGCTTTTGCTCCTCGGTACCAAAGGCCTCTAAACCCCAACATACCAAGCTGTTGTTTACACTCACGACCACAGAAGCCGAAGCATCTACCTTTGACAGCTCTTCCATAGCAAGTACATAAGACAAGGTATCCATGCCTGAACCGCCGTAGTCCGGACTTACCATCATGCCCATGAAACCGAGCTCCGCAAGTTGTTTAATTTGTTGCGCAGGGAATTCCTGCTTTTCGTCTCTTTCTATGACTCCAGGAAGCAATTCCGATTGTGTAAAATCACGCGCCGCATCCCGAATCATCAAATGCTCCTCTGATAGGGTGAAGTTCATCGATTATTCTGATTAATATTGGGTTACACAAATGTACAACGCAGGCTTCAATGTTTTAGGATTAATGAGCGGCACTTCCCTCGACGGAATGGATGCCGCTTTGGTCGCTTTTAACTCAGAAGATTCAAGGGATTGGAAGTTGCTTTGGGTCCAATTCTATTCCTACCCTAGAGCGCTAAAAGAATTGGCCCAACAAACCTATGAGCAAGGCGAAAAATCGCCTGCCTTCGACCAAGCCTTTGCCGAATGGACCATAGCGTGTGTCCGTTCGTTTTCTCAAGAACACGATTACGACATTCACCTCATCGGGCATCACGGCCAAACTGTGTTTCACAATCCACCCAATAAATTCACCTACCAAGCAGGCTGTCTACCTGCTATTGCGGAGGATTTGGGCATACCTATAGTGACAAATTTCCGGGTGCAGGATGTGCTTTTGGGCGGACAAGGTGCCCCATTGGTTCCCATGGGGGATCATCTGATGTTTGGGGAATATGAATGTTGTCTGAATATTGGTGGATTTGCGAATTATTCCTTTGGTAAACCCCTTCTTTCTGACGGAATAGCTGAGGCTAGGGATATCTGTCCGGTCAATGCGGTACTCAATAGGCAGGCGGAAATTTTAGGATATACTTACGATGCTGGTGGGGAAATTGCAGCTTCTGGAACTGTATTCGAGGATAAAGTCAAAATTCTTGTTGAAGCTATCCAAAGTACAGAGGAGAGTTTGGGGTACGAGTGGATAGATAATAACATAAGCCCAATTCTAGAGGGGCTCTCCCCGATGGATGCATTGGCTACCTATACTGAGGTGGTAGCGAGGGCCGTTGCAGAGAGAATTGGGCCCAGAAAAACCTTAGTCACCGGAGGAGGTGCCAAAAACAATCACCTCATTTCGCAAATAGCTAGCTTCGGCAGCCATCTTGTCGTACCTAGGGAGTGGATCATCGATTACAAAGAGGCCATAATATTCGCCTTATTGGCCGCAGAAAGATTTAGAGGACGTCCCAATGTTTTGGGCCATACCACAGGCAGTGTATTATCACACAGCTCGGGCAGTATTTTCTATCCTTGAAACGCTATCTTTAGGCTCCCTTAAACAGAGCACACATGAAAGAGCAACTGCGCGCATTTGAAGAGCGCCCCGCAGAGATTGTATTTCACTGGCACGATTCTAAAACTGAAGCAAAAGGCTGGGTCGTCATCAGTAGCCTACGCGGCGGTGCCGCAGGTGGCGGAACCCGCATGAGACCTGGACTCACAGAAGATGAGGTCCTATCGCTAGCAAAGACCATGGAAATCAAATTTACCATTGCAGGACCGGCTATTGGCGGTGCCAAGAGTGGTAT
>DMQR01000065.1 GCA_003455605.1 Cryomorphaceae bacterium
ACTCGTTGCGCCACCGTGCACCACTTCAATACGCTCAATCATAGCAAGCGGTACGGGAAGATTCATGTTGTGGTGTCCGGTCTGCGGGTTATTCATCCGAACGCCATTGACCAAGACCAAAGTCTGATCGAAGGTCCCTCCTCGCAAACCAAGATCTCCCTGAACATCCAAGGGACCTCGTTGGCGCATGTCAACTCCAGCTACGTAGTCAAGTAGTTCATTGATATTCACAACAGGCAGTTCTTGAATCTCCTTGGCGGTCAAGATGGTGATTTGCTTAGTCGCCGATGCATAGGTACCCTTCCCGAGAGATGCACTCACCGGCACTTCATTCAATTCAATGGGCTTGTCTTTCTTTGCAACGATGCCACGAAAACCAGTGCGTTGTCCAAATTCTTGCGCATATCCAACCACGGAAACAACGATGCTTAATGCGATCAATATCTTCTTCATATTCTGGGATGTATTGAGGGCCTAAGTTATAACGCATGGCGCGCGGACTCGCATATAAACTAAAAAAATCCCCACAGTTACCTATGGGGATTTTGCTATTATAAAGTGTCTCAATTTAACTGGCTAGTACCGAGATCATATTGTTCTTGCACTCCAATACGCCACCTTTGACCTCTACAGTACAAAGTTTGTCGTCTGAAGTATCAAGAATAACCTCAGAACTCAAGTGGTCTAGCGTTCTAGTATCGTCAGCAACGCGGATCTTCACTGTCCCAGCACGCAAACTAGAAATGATCGGGGCGTGATCCTTTAGAATTTGGAATAACCCGTCTTTTCCTGGCAGCTGTACAGAGCTAACCTGTCCTTTGAACAATACCTCTTCAGGCGTGATGATTTCTAAATACATAATCAGAGTGATTAAGCTTCAGCCAACATCTTCTCACCTGCTTCGATTACCTCTTCAATGGTGCCTTTCAGGTTGAAGGCAGCCTCTGGATATTGATCCAATTCACCATCCAAAATCATATTGAAGCCTTTGATGGTATCCTTGATATCGACCAATACTCCTGCAAGACCAGTAAACTGCTCTGCAACGTGGAACGGCTGAGATAGGAAACGAGCTACACGACGAGCGCGCGCTACAACCAACTTATCTTCCTCAGACAATTCTTCCATACCAAGAATCGCGATGATATCCTGCAATTCTTTGTAACGCTGCAATGTTTCTTTAACGCGTTGTGCAGTATCGTAGTGCTCTTTACCTACGATGTCCGCAGTCAAGATACGAGAAGTAGAATCTAGAGGATCAACCGCAGGGTAGATACCTTGCTCGGCGATTTTACGAGATAACACCGTTGTTGCATCCAAGTGAGCAAAGGTTGTTGCAGGAGCCGGATCCGTAAGGTCATCCGCAGGTACGTATACCGCTTGAACCGAAGTAATAGAGCCGTTCTTAGTAGAAGTAATACGCTCTTGCATCGCACCCATCTCAGAAGCTAGGGTTGGCTGGTAACCCACTGCAGAAGGCATACGGCCTAAAAGTGCCGATACCTCAGAACCCGCTTGCGTGAAACGGAAGATGTTATCTACGAAGAAAAGAATGTCTTTACCTTGACCGTCGCCTTCACCATCACGGAAATACTCTGCTAATGTCAAACCTGAGAGGGCCACACGTGCACGCGCCCCAGGAGGCTCGTTCATCTGACCAAATACAAAGGTTGCCTTAGAGTCCTTCATCAACTCTTTATCTACTTTGGTTAAATCCCAACCGCCTTCTTCCATGGCGTGCATGAAGTCATCGCCATATTTTATAATTCCCGATTCAAGCATTTCACGCATTAGGTCATTACCCTCACGAGTACGCTCACCTACACCGGCAAATACAGAAAGACCACCGTGGCCTTTAGCAATGTTGTTAATCAACTCCTGAATCAATACCGTCTTACCTACACCGGCACCACCGAAAAGACCAATCTTACCACCCTTCGCGTAGGGCTCGATAAGGTCAATTACTTTAATACCTGTGAAAAGAACTTCTGTAGAAGTGCTCAATTCTTCGAACGCAGGTGCTTGACGGTGGATTGGCAAACCTTTTGAACGGTCAATACCGCCAATACCATCGATATCCTCACCTACCACGTTAAATACGCGGCCGTAAATCTGTTCACCGATAGGCATAGTGATGGCATCACCTTTCGCACGCACCTCCTGACCTCTTTGGCAACCGTCCAAAGAGTCCATAGATACGGCACGTACTGTATCCTCACCAATATGTTTTTGCACCTCAAGGATTACTACCTGACCAGTAGATTTTGTTACTTCAAGAGCTTCGTAGATTTTAGGTAGCTCTCCTTTTGAGCCGTCAAATTTCACGTCCACTACAGGACCGATAATTTGAGCAATAGTTCCAACTAATTGAGACATTATTTATGCATGTTTAAATAAGACAGTGCAAAATTACATTAAGGAGTCCTTACACACAACTAGATAAGCCACGAACTATGGACCTTCAGAATATTTATCAACAAGTTATTAATAATATAGTCGCGTTCATCCTTACAGGGTAGCTCTTCACGGGATGTACCCCCTCATTACCTACTACCAGAAACTAGCCTTTATTCGAATGATTAAGCACCCAAGAATCTCTATTTGGAAATCCCGAAGACCTCTATTCAAAGGAGAGGACGCATAGGTAATTATTGGGGACCAATTAGTCCAGCCTACCCTAGATGAAGAGGGATATGCAGAAATGACCGACCGCGAAGTCGTCATACGTTGGTAATGTGGTAATATTGTCACATGAATTGGACGGATTGTATAGGATTTATTGCAGCCTCGCTAACCACTGCTTCGTTCGTTCCACAAGCCTGGAAAATTCTTAGATATAAGAAGGTAAAAGACATAAGCTTGACCATGTACGCCATGATGTTCACGGGACAAGGCGGATGGTTGATTTACGGCCTTCTCATTCATGACCCTCCACTCATACTCGCCAATATTATCGGCTGTAGTTTGACAGGTACCATTCTTACCTTCAAGATCTGTATCAAAGAGTAGTCCGGAAATTGTCCGTCGAATTAGCTGAAAAATTCCTTTGGCCCAATGAAGTCGTGGCACAAACTTTGCCTCTTTGCGGAACAAAAAAGCGAGAAATCGCTTATTTAAAGTAAAACAACCGCAATATGAAAAAATGGCTTGCCTTGTTAGGACTAGCGTTTACCGTTTCTGCTCATTCTCAAAACGTTACTATAAGTGGATACATCCGCGACGCTGCGACGGGAGAAGAGCTTATTAATGCTTCTATTATCAATGAAGAGCGTAAGGGAACCGTCTCCAACATCTATGGCTTCTACTCGTTGACACTTCCTGCCGGAAAACAAACTTTTACGGTCAGCTTCATTGGATACACAAGCGAAGTCCGTACCCTCAACCTAAGTAGCAGTCAAACCATTGATTTTGAATTGAGTGAGGCAACAAACGAATTAGCCGAAGTGGAAGTGACCGCTAAGAAATTAGACGAGAACCTAAACCGCGCCGAAATGTCTACCACACAGCTCAGCGCAAAACAAATCAAGGCCATCCCACAGTTTTTGGGTGAATTTGATGTAGTCCGCTCGATCACTCTCCTACCTGGTGTAACTACCGTGGGTGAGGGAGCCAGTGGTTTCAACGTTCGCGGTGGTAAAACTGATCAAAACCTCATTTTGCTCGACCAAGCGCCGGTGTATAATAGCTCGCACATTTTTGGGTTTTTCTCCGTGTTTAATGGGGACGCCGTGCGCGATCTAAAGCTGTACAAAGGAGGTATTCCCGCACCCTATGGAGGACGATTAAGCTCAGTACTCGACGTCTACCAAAAGGAAGGAAACAATAAAGAATTTGCAGGAAGTATGGGCTTGGGACTGCTTTCTTCTCGTTTGATGTTCGAGGGTCCAATTATCAAAGACAAGGCCAGCTTCATGGTTGCAGGACGCCGTTCTTACCAGGATGTGCTATTGAAATTGAGTCCTAATGATGATTTGAATAACATCATCGCCAACTTCTACGACCTCAACGCCAAGGTCAACTATAAATTCTCCGATAAAAGTCGTCTGTTCCTTAGTGCTTATTACGGCAAGGATGCCTTTGGAGTTCCTGGACTTGTTGGGTTTAACTGGGGTAACTTGGGGGTGACAGCTCGTTGGAACTACCTGCTCTCTGATAAACTCTTTATGAATGTCAGCAGCATTTACTCTGATTACGATTACGCCATCTTGTTCGATTTCCCACAAGCCAAAATTGACAACATCGCCTACATCCGCAACCAGGCCAATAAAATCTCATTCAGCTGGTTTCCGAACGCGCAACACCAAATAAACTACGGGGTCGAAGCTACTGTTTATGATTTCGAACCGTTCTCAACCACCTTAGATTACATAGACAGTAACCTGACAGACATCTCTATCGAACTTCAAAACGAATTCGCAGTAGAACCGGCACTTTTCATAGAGGACGATTGGAAAATTAATAATCGACTCACTGTGCGCGGAGGATTGCGCTACAGCTCTTTCTACAACTTAGGGGCACGCGACGTGGTAAACTACACCCCTACCTCTATCGG
>DMQR01000051.1 GCA_003455605.1 Cryomorphaceae bacterium
GATGCCGTTAGTGCTATTCCTTTCGCTCGATTACGTCGCGAGAATAAGGCGTGGCGATTCGCCGGAATAAAATTAGCCCTCATTTTGTCCAATGTTGCCATAAACTTGTATATTTTCCTCCCGGCCTACTGGGAGCAGCACGGTTCTGCTGGATGGTGGATGCACGATTTACGTGGGGTGGACTATATTTTTATTGCCAATTTCTGGGCGTCCCTACTCATGTTTGGGCTGCTTATTCCAACCTTGTTCCCGCTCAAGCTGAATTTAGAAGTAAAGTATGTGCGCACTTTGTTGGCCTTTGGCTGGCCCTTGCTCGTGGGCGGGTTGGCCGGGATTGCCAATGAGATGCTCGACCGCCAATTATTGAAATATTTACTGCCCAGAGAGAGTTGGGCCGAAGGAGTGGGCGTTTATGGCGCCGTGTACAAGATTTCCATCTTCTTGATTCTGTTTAATCAAGCATTTCGCTATGCAGCGGAACCATTTTTCTTCCGCAACGCCAAGACCGCCGAGGGCCCCAAGCGCATGGCTAAGGTCATGGAAGGTTTTGCCTGGGTAATGAGCGTGGGATTTGTATTGATTGTTGCGGGGCTGGATTATCTGAAGTTCTTCATTGACGAGAAATTCTGGGTTGGATTGTACCTAGTTCCCATCCTTTTATTGGCCAACGTCATTCTCGGCATCAACACCAACCTCAATGTGTGGTACAAAGTTAGCGACAAAACACGCTACGGCATTTACATCACTTTTGTTGGCTTGGCAGTGACAATCATAGGAAATATCAGCTTGATTCCGACCATGGGTATTTTGGGCGCCGCCATCACCACCTTGATGGCGTATATCGCCATGTTCTTAGCTAGCTTGTGGTGGGGGCAAAAGCACTATCGTGTGCCCTATAATTGGACGAAATTAAGCATCTACGTCCTCGGCGCTACAGCCACCGTTTTCCTCATTCATTACACCGGAATCGAATCTGTAGTTAAACTCGCCATTGGCGTAGTGTATCTCCTGGTAATGTTCATGGCCGAACGCCGTGGGCT
Organism: Cryomorphaceae bacterium; assembly: GCA_003455605.1. Lineage (GTDB taxonomy): Bacteria > Bacteroidota > Bacteroidia > Flavobacteriales > Schleiferiaceae > UBA10364. Next base: position 1,041 of record DMQR01000051.1, read on the forward strand.
CTTTAACTTCGCACGATAGATGAAAATCAAAGTACACTATAGCGGCAAGCACGCCTTACCACAGTTTGAAACCACACAAAGCGCGGGCATGGACCTTCGTGCCAATGTCGACGCGCCTGTGGTCTTACAACCTGGCGACCGGGCACTCATTCCTACGGGCATTAAAATGGCCTTGCCGGACGGGTACGAAGCGCAGATTCGTCCGCGTTCGGGGTTGGCGTACAAGCACGGCATTACCGTGTTAAACAGCCCGGGTACCATTGATGCAGATTACCGCGGCGACGTGGGCGTACTGCTAATTAACCATGGACGGGAAGCGTTCACCATTGATGACGGCATGCGCGTTGCGCAGATGGTCGTGGTACAATATTCGCAATTCGAGTGGGAATCTGTTGAAGATCTAGACAAGACAGTGCGCGGTGCTGGCGGCTTTGGTAGTACAGGAAAACAATAAACCCAAATATTCTATGAAAATTATCGTCCCCATGGCAGGTAGAGGCTCGCGATTGCGTCCACACACCTTAACTGTGCCAAAACCCTTAATCCCTATTGCAGGAAAGCCTATCGTTCAGCGGTTAGTGGAGGATATTGTTAGTGTATGTGGCGATAAGAAGGTGGATGAGATTGCCTTTATCATTGGCGATTTTGGCGACCAAGCTGAAACGGATCTGAAGAAGGTCGCAGAGAATTTAGGCGCTAAGGGCAGCATCTATTACCAGGACAAACCGCTGGGAACGGCACACGCCATTCACTGTGCTGCGGATAGCATGGACGATGAGATTGTCGTGGCCTTTGCAGATACGCTGTTCCGCGCAGATTTTACCCTTGATACGGAAGCAGATTCAGTGATTTGGGTAAAACAGGTGGAAGATCCTTCCGCTTTTGGTGTGGTCCAATTCGCTGAAGACGGTACCATCAACAATTTCGTTGAAAAGCCACAAGAATTCGTGTCGGATTTGGCCATCATCGGAATCTACTACTTCAAGGACGGTCCGGGATTGCGCAAGGAATTGAAATACCTCCTCGACAACAACATCATGGAAAAGGGCGAGTACCAATTAACCAATGCATTGAGCTCCCTGCTCAATCAAGGCAAAGTCTTCAAGCCCGGAACTGTAAACGATTGGATGGACTGCGGAAACAAGGCCATCGCCGTTGAGACCAACAGCAAAATGTTGGGCTACCTCAAGGGCAAAGCTGAGCTTCGCGGCGCGAACATCACCTTAGAAAATTCCACTATTATCGAACCTTGCTACATCGGATCCAATGTTGTGTTGAAGAATGCGACAGTTGGACCGAACGTGAGCTTGGGCGAGAATTGTGTGGTGGAAGATGCGGGAATTGAGGGATCGTTGATTCAGACAAATTCAACCATAACTAATATTAATCTAAAAGATAGCATGATAGGCAATCACACCCATGTGAACGGACAATGGAGTTCGCTATCTTTAGGAGATTACTCAAGAATGGACTAATGCAGAAATGGCTAGTCGCCGTCCAGGCGCTTCTTTTTTCAGCAACCTTATTTGCTCAGGGCCCTTCGCAAGAGGGGCCTTCTGCATTAAGCAACACCTACTATAAGGCGGAGACCTACCGCCTTACTGGGCGTGTGGTGCTGGCGATGGAGGCGTACGAAAAATTGGCCCAAAGTGACGAATATGCGGAGGCCGCACATTACCAGCTGGCAAGATTAAACTTTGAGCAGGGCTCTTTTTATCCTGCCTTCCAATATGCCAGCAATGGGGCGGCACTGTTTCCAGAGAACACCTGGATGCTTCGGCTCAAGGCGCAATGCGCGAAACAATTGGGCGATACCAAGAGTGCTGGGACGGCCTTTGAAGCTTTGGCGGAGTTGCAACCCGGGCAGCCGGAATACCTCTTTGATGCCTTTAAGGTGTACCTGCAGGGTAATGCCCTTGAGGATGCGTTGAGGGTGCTAAATAAAGTGTCGCGTGAGTATGGGACCACACCGGAATTGGTGAGCGATCAGGTCAGTATACACTTGCAACAAAATGATACGAAGAGTGCGGAGAAGGTCTTGGTGGCCGCGGTGAAGGAGCATCCCAGTGTACCGGAATATTATGGGTTATTAAGCCAATTCTACGACGGAATCGGCAAGGGTAAAAACGCTATTAAGCTGCTGGAAAAGGCGGTGGAGCGGTTCCCCTTAAATGGGGCGCTGCACATGGAATTGGCCCGGATATCACAACGCTATAGCAAAACGGCGCAGGCCATGTACCACATGGAGCAGGGTTTGGTGCTAGACGGTGTGCCTCTCAAAGACTTGATGCCTGTGGCCCTCAGTATTTATCAAAACAGGGGAGATCCGGAATTTGGAGCGCTCTTTGAGCGTGTATTTCCAGTTCTAGAAAAGAAGTACGAGGGCACCTTACCGTTTACCTTGTTCCAAGCGGAAATCTATCTTCAAGAGGAGCGCTACCAGGAGGCGATGGAGAGGTATATGGAAGCCATAGAATTGGACCCTAAAAATTATGAGCTCTATCAAATAGCCTATGCGATCAGCACTGAAACAGAGGATTGGCGATGTGGATTACTCATTCTAACCCTTATCGAACTCAACTTTCAAGACCAAGGGGAAATCATGGATGCCCTGGCCTACGAGTTCTACTCCATCAAGTCTTGGGAGTCCTGTGCTAGAGTGGCATTGGAGCGTGCCGCACTGACCTTGGACCCAGAAATGGCGAGCGGTCTGTATGCACTGGCGGGAACTGCATTGTTCCAATTAGATTCTGTGCAGCCCGGCTCTGAGGCCTATGAAAAGGCTTTAGCCCTAGACCGCAGCGCCGCCAACCTCAATAACTACGCCTGGGACCTTGCGACCCATGATATAAACATAGAATATGCCCTCGCTTTGACCCAAGAATCCAACGACCTCCAAACCCTTGAACCGACCTATTTAGATACTTGGGCATGGGTATTGTATAAATTGGGACGGTACGACGAAGCTCGGGAGAAAATTAAGGTAGCTTTACAACTGCTGAGAACCACCCCCGATGCTGTGATTTATCGCCATGCCGCGGCCATTGAAGAGGCCGCCGGCAATAGCGTACAAGCAAAGGAGTACCGAAACAAAGCAAAGGCATTGAACGGCGTAAAATGATAAGGAGGAATAGAGCACATAAATCTTGGTTAAGGCACGGAATCACCGTGCTTTCTGCGATGCTTTTGTTAGCCAGCTGTGGCAAGCCTATTACTCCTGAAAATCCGATTAAACGCGAGAAGATCAACGACGGCGTCAACAAGAAAATCCTACTCGATGATAAGTTCCCATGGGCGCAGAGTTTCGCTCGAATCACGGCCTACGCGCCGGATGGGGAGCAGCGTTTCAAGGTCCAAATACGTTCTAGACAAGATAGCATCCTCTGGACCGCTATCAGTGACGATATGATAGGCCTTCGTGTGGGAAAATGTATCGTAATAGAAGACAGTGCTGCATTTACCTCGACGCTTCTAGGATTAGACTGGACGGGATCCGCCTCTGATCTAGCTGGAGTTACCGGCATAGAGGTGCCCTTCCAATATTTGAATAGAATTATGCGGGGCCAATTAATTGGTTGGGACAACGCCCTCAAGTATAAGTTCAACGCAGACCGAGATTTGTGGATGAGCGAATATGAATTGGGGCCACAACGCAATGTGAAAGTTGCTTTAAATCGCGAACTCTATCTAGCAGAGCTCATCATTCATGACCCTGTGGAAATAGCGCATATCAAGTACTTCGAATATGACGAACGAACACGATACCCAAAAAAGATTGAGTTGACCCTAGTTTCACGGCCAGAATATAAGGTCATCATCGACATCTCGGACATCCGTACTGAAGGCCCGTATAATACTCCATTTAGTTTCTAATGCGTCGCCTGTTGCTCATAGTGTGCTGTTTGAGCCTTACCATCTCGACCCTCGGGCAAACAAGGGAAGAGTTGCAACGTCAGCGCACCCTGTTGCAAGATCAAATAGACTTAGCCAATACCATTTTGGCGAAGACGCAAAGTACACGCCAAGCAAGTATTAATGAATTGCAGACCCTTAACCAAAAGATTTTTGCGCGCGAACAGCTCATCGCTACTATGGGGCGTCAAATCCGTAACATCAACCGTAACATCACTGCGAAGGAAAAGGAGATTATGGCCCTAACTGCGCATGTAGACAGTCTAAAAGCAGATTACTCCGAACTCATCCAACTCGCCCAACGTCAACAGCGTCCCACCGATCAAATCCTGTTCATCCTCAGTTCTAAAAGCTTTTCACAGGCTGCGAAACGTTTACAATACCTCAAAGACATGGCAGGGTTCCGCGCACAACAGGTAGCACAGATCGCCGAGGTACAAAAGGCATTGGCTAAACAAAAGGACGCGCTGATTCAGCAGAAGGCTGAAAAA
>DMQR01000139.1 GCA_003455605.1 Cryomorphaceae bacterium
CCTCGCTGGGGTGAGCGCGTCGAAGACTATCGTAGCCATAAACACCGACCCTGAAGCACCATTCTTTAAGGCGGCGGATTACGGGATTGTTGGCGACGCCTTTGAAGTTATTCCTCAGCTTATTGAGGAACTGCGCGCCTTCAAGGCCGCCAACTAAATGCATGAAGTAGAACTCACTGTAAAAGGACTCTCTTACAGTCAAGGAAAGTCAGGAGCTTATGCCCTCATTCTTGCCGAAAAAGGTGAGAGAGGCCGTAAGCTTCCCGTCGTTATAGGCGGTGCTGAAGCGCAAAGTATTGCCGTTGCCATGGAGAAATCTGTGGCCCCTCCTCGTCCATTGACGCACGATACTTGGGTCAATATGCTAAAAGAGATGAATGTCAACATTGAGAAAGTGCTTATTCACAGGTTGGTCAATGGGGTCTTCTTCGCCAGTATTTATAGTATGGATGAAAACGGCAAGCAACTAATATTTGATTCTCGGCCTTCCGATGCAGTGGCGCTAGCGGTGCGTCTAGAGTGCCCTATTTATGCGATTGAATCCTTGTTGAAACAAGCCGGAATAACACCTCAAGAAGAACAAGAGGCGGACGCAACAGAATCTGGGGCGGAAGAAGAATTGGACAATCCAGAAGAGCAAAGCAAAGAAGAGCTGGAACAGTCGCTTAAAGAGGCCGTAGAAAATGAAGACTATGAACTCGCCGCTAGGCTGAGAGATAAATTAGATAAGCTCAAATGATCCTGAGAAGTATTTTAGGAATCGCCTTACTCACCGCCGTATTGTGGCTTTTCAGTTCAAATAAGAAAGCCATTAATTGGTGGATGGTTTTGAAGGGCCTAGGGCTCCAATTCATTTTAGCCTTGTGCGTCCTCAAAGTTCCTGGCGTGAGCTGGGCTTTTGAAAAATTCAGTATTGCTGCAGTCACCTTGTTGGACTTCACCCGTGAAGGATCTACATTCCTATTTGGTTCTCTAATCACAGATACTACGGGCTTCGGGTACCTGTTCGCCTTCCAAGTATTACCAACGGTGATCTTCTTCTCGGCAGTCACCTCTTTATTGTACTACTTCGGAATTCTACAGAAAGTGGTAAAAGCCATGGCATGGGTCATGCAGAAAACACTTCGCCTTTCAGGGGCGGAATCGCTCGCCGCAGCTGGTAACATCTTCATCGGTCAAACCGAGGCACCCTTGCTGGTAAAACCCTACATTGCCAAGATGAGCCGTTCAGAATTGCTCAGCTTGATGGCAGGAGGTATGGCCACCATCGCCGGAGGTGTATTAGCTGCCTACATTGGTTATTTGGGCGGCGATGATCCAGAACGACAATTATTTTTTGCCAAGCACCTATTGACGGCTTCCGTGCTTTCGGCTCCTGCAGCATTGATCAGCGCTAAGATTCTATTGCCTGAAACCGAAGATGTTGAAGAAGTGGCCGAGATTAGTTCCCAAGAAATGGGATCTAATGCGCTGGATGCCATATCAAACGGAACTACAGAGGGTGTTAAACTTGCCGTGAACGTCGGTGCCATGTTATTGGTATTTACTGCCCTTGTTTATGGAGTAAACTACCTCTTTGTAGAGGGTATAGGTTCTTGGACCGGTTTGAATGCTTGGGCTGCAGATTTCACCAACGGACGTTACGACACCTTCTCATTGCAATTCATCATGGGAGCGCTATTGAGCCCGATCGCATGGATTCTCGGGGTACCGCCTGAAGATTTATTGTTGGTAGGCCAATTACTTGGTGAAAAAACTATCCTCAACGAGTTCTATGCCTACGTAACTTTGACCGATATGAAAAATGCTGGGCTATTTGCCTCAGAGCGTTCAATCATCTTAAGTACCTACATGCTTTGTGGGTTCGCCAACATTGCAAGTATTGGTATTCAGATCGGTGGTATTGGAACCATTGCACCGTCTAGACGTAAAGATTTGAGCGAGCTCAGCATTAAGGCCCTTATCGCAGGTACTGTCGCCTCTCTATACACCGCTGCAATCGTTGGATTAATGATATAATATGTCCAAACCTCAGACCATAGAAAAAGTCATTTTGGGCGTTGATCCAGGGACAGTTGTTATGGGATACAGTGTGATTCATGTTGTTAAGAATGAGACCAAGCCTTTGGTCATGGATGTTATTAAGTTCAATACAAAATTGGATCATTACACCCGCTTAGCTAAAATCTTCGAAGAACTCTCCAAAATCGTCACCCTATATACTCCGGACGAAATGGCCCTTGAAGCGCCTTTCTTTGGTAAGAATGTGCAGTCCATGTTGAAACTTGGTCGTGCCCAGGGTGTTTGTATGGCCACCGCTTTATCCAAGAAGATTCCTGTATTCGAATACAGCCCTCGTTTGGTCAAGCAAAGTATCGTAGGAAACGGCAACGCGAGTAAAGAACAAGTCAGCGGTATGCTCAAGGCGATGTTTCCCGGAGTGGAACACAAATATTTAGATGCCTCCGATGCCCTTGCCGTGGCCGTATGTCACCACAATCAAACCACTGGCATTATGGCTCCTAAACACGGCGCAGGGAGCAAAAAAAACTCCAGGAAAAAAGGCCGTAGTGGAAATTGGGAACAATTTATTCAGCAGAATCCAGAGCGTCTGAAATAGACGCCGCTATGGATATCATTTCCTCACTGCTCAAAGATAAGGGCGTATTCGCGAAGCTTAACTCATGCTCCGCCTCAATAGGCACCAAATGCAAATGTGCATGAGGTACTTCCATCCCTAAGACCATCGACCCTATTCGCTTACAAGGCACCACTTTCTTAAGGGCCTTAGCCACACACTGGCTAAAAACCATGAGTCGTTGGTAATCCTCCTCGGGCAATTCATATAGTTCATCTACCTCAACCTTTGGCACACAGAGCGTATGGCCTTTTTTTAAGGGACGAATGTCTAAGAAGGCAATGTTGTGGGCATCCTCAGCTACCTTATAGCAAGGAATATCTCCAGCGATAATTTTGTTAAAGATGCTCGACATATTCTAGGCCATGGTGATTTCGAGAACTTCAAAATTCATAGTACCTCGAGGCACTTGAATCTCAGCAATCTCTCCTACTCTCTTTCCAAGAAGACCTTTCCCAATAGGGCTGCTCACAGAAATCTTGCTTTGCTTGATATCTGCTTCTTTCTCTGCCACGAGGCTGTAAGTCATAGTAGCGCCATT
>DMQR01000156.1:0-4363 GCA_003455605.1 Cryomorphaceae bacterium
ATTTTGCGCAGTTGGTGGAGTTCAACCACAATCTGAAACAGTTTGGCGTCAAGCGGACAAATACCGTGTACCGCGTCTAGGCTTCGTGAACAAGATGGACCGTCAGGGTGCAGACTTCTTCAACGTATGTAGCCAAGTTAAAGATATGTTGGGTGGAAACCCTGTAGCTCTTCAAGTACCGATTGGTGACGAAGCAGAATTTAAAGGTGTAGTTGACCTAATCAGCAAAAAAGCTATCGTTTGGAATGAAGAAGATATGGGGATGACTTACGAAGAAATTGAAATCCCTCGTGATATAGTAGTTACCGTAGACGAGAAGCGTGCTGAACTTATCGAAGCAGTTGCTGAATATGACGAGAATTTGATGGAGAAATTCTTTGAGGATGAGGACAGTATTACTGAAAATGAAATCATTGCCGCACTTCGCGCTGCAACCATCGATATGAGCATCATTCCTATGATGTGTGGTTCTGCGTTTAAAAATAAAGGTGTTCAGGCTATGTTGGATGCTGTTATGCGTTACATGCCGTCTCCACTCGATGTGGAAGCAATTGAAGGTACTAACCCAGATACAGGTGATGCTGCTGCACGGAAGCCATCTGTTGATGAGCCGTTCTCAGCTCTAGCATTTAAGATCGCGACAGACCCATTCGTAGGTCGTTTGTGTTTCTTTCGTGTATACTCTGGATCGTTGGATGCAGGTTCATACGTTAAGAACACTCGTTCTGGAAAGAAAGAGCGTATCTCACGTATCTTCCAGATGCACTCAAATAAGCAGGAGCCAATTAATCAAATCAATGCCGGAGATATCGGTGCAGGTGTAGGTTTCAAGGACATACGTACAGGTGATACTCTTTGTGATGAGAAAGCACCTATCATACTTGAATCAATGACCTTTCCTGAGCCAGTAATTGGTATCGCGGTTGAGCCTAAGTCCAAAGCTGACGTTGATAAGATGGGTACTGCTTTGGCTAAACTTTCTGAAGAAGATCCAACGTTCCGTGTTCAAACTGACGAGGCTTCAGGCCAGACTATAATTTCTGGTATGGGTGAGCTTCACTTGGACATCTTGATTGATCGAATGAAGCGTGAATTCAAGGTTGAAGTGAACGTAGGTGAGCCACAAGTGGAATACAAAGAAGCTCTAACAGCTTCTGCGAGCCACCGTGAAGTTTACAAGAAACAAACGGGTGGTCGCGGTAAGTTCGCAGATATAATTTTTGAAATCTCTCCAGCGGATGAAGATTTCGAAGGTGAAGGTTTGCAGTTTGTTAATGAGATTAAGGGAGGTAACGTACCGAAAGAATTTGTTCCTTCCGTACAGAATGGATTCAAGGCTGCGATGTCAAACGGACCATTGGCGGGCTTTAAAGTAGACCGTATGAAGGTTGTGTTGAAAGACGGTTCTTTCCACCCAGTGGATTCTGACCAGTTGTCTTTTGAACTAGCGGCCAAGCTTGGTTTCAAAGAGAGTGCACGTAAGGCGACTCCAGTAGTTATGGAGCCAATTATGAAGCTTGAAGCGGTTACTCCAGAAGAATATATGGGAGATATCGTTGGTGATTTGAATCGTCGTCGCGGTCAAGTAAACGACATGTCGGACCGTAACGGCGCAAAGGTAATCAAGGCAGATGTGCCTCTATCAGAAATGTTCGGTTACGTAACTACGTTGCGTACTTTGAGTTCAGGTCGTGCGGCCTCTTCAATGGAGTTCTCACACTATGCTGAATGTCCATCGAATATCTCTGAAAAAGTAATCGAAGAATCAAAAGCTTAACAAAGACGAAAATGAGTCAAAAAATTCGCATCAAGCTCAAGTCTTATGATCACAACTTAGTTGATAAGTCTGCTGAAAAGATCGTTAAGACCGTGAAAAGTACTGGCGCTGTTGTTAATGGCCCTATTCCATTACCAACAAATAAGCGCATTTATACGGTGCTCCGCTCACCTCATGTAAATAAAAAATCACGCGAGCAGTTCCAACTTAGCAATTACAAGCGTTTGTTGGACATCTACTCTTCTTCTTCAAAGACTATTGACGCTTTGATGAAGCTAGAGTTGCCAAGTGGTGTAGAAGTAGAAATCAAAGTCTAATAGACGTTTAAATTCCAGAAGAGATGCCAGGATTGATTGGTAAAAAAATCGGAATGACCAGCATTTTCAGCCCAGAGGGTAAGAACTTGCCATGTACTGTCTTAGAAGTAGGTCCATGTGTAGTTACTCAGGTAAAATCTGAAGATGTCGATGGTTACAATGCTATCCAACTAGGTTGGGGCGAGGCGAAAGATAAAAATACCTCAAAAGCATTGAAAGGGCACGTATCTAAAGCAGGTACCTCTGCTAAGAGAAAATTTGTTGAATTCACGGACTTCGAAGGTGAGTTCGCATTAGGTCAAGTGATCGGTGTGGATTTGTTTGAAGAAGGTGATTTCGTAGACGTAGTTGGCACCTCAAAAGGTAAAGGCTTCCAGGGCGTTGTGAAGCGTCATGGTTTTGGTGGTGTGGGGCAAGCTACTCACGGTCAGCACAACCGTCTACGTGCACCAGGTTCTATCGGTGCGGGTTCGGATCCATCGCGTGTATTTAAAGGTATGCGCATGGCTGGCCGTATGGGTGGCAAACGTGCGAAGATTCAAAACTTAGTCGTTTTGAAAGTAGATGCTGAAAAGAATCTATTGGTCGTGAAAGGTTCTGTACCAGGAGCTAAGAATTCAACTCTAATAATTGAGAAGTAATGGAATTGAAGGTATTAAACATCAAGGGTAAGGAAACAAAGAAAAGTATCAAGTTAGATGCTTCAGTTTTCGGTGTAGAGCCAAATGACCATGTGATTTATTTAGACGTAAAGCAATACTTGGCTAACGCTCGTCAAGGGACACACAAGGCTAAAGAGCGCGGAGAGGTTAACCGCACAACTAAAAAGCATCATAAACAAAAAGGTACTGGTAGCGCACGTGCGGGTTCATTGAGATCTCCGATTCAAAGAGGTGGTGGTACTGTTTTCGGTCCACGTCCACGTACTTACGGCTTTAAGTTGAACAAAAAGGTAAAACAATTGGCACGTAAATCTGCGTTGTCGATTAAAGTGAAATCGGATAAATTGAAGGTTGTAGAGAACTTCACATTTGAGGCTCCGAAAACGAAGAGCTTAATGGATGTATTGGCTGCTTTAGGTTTGGACAAGAAAAAATCCCTCTTCATCATTGGTGATTACGATAAAAACCTATATTTGTCATCCCGTAATTTAGCGGGAGTTAAAGTTGTAAATGCTTCAGAGTTAAGTACTTATGAAATAATGAACGCCTCAGAAGTGGTTCTTTCGGAAGGTGCAGTTGAAAAAGTTACAGCGATTTTAAGCTAATAGCAATGGATGTTTTAATTAAACCCATCATTACGGAGAAAGCAACCGCGCAGAGCGAAGATCATAATGTCTATGCTTTTGAGGTAGCTCGTTCTGCTAACAAGGTGGAAATAAAAAAAGCCGTAGAATTATTCTACGGTGTTAATGTAGAAAGTGTTCGCACTGCTGTCGTTCCTGCAAAATTCCAGACGAAGTATACTAAGTCTGGTCTAGTAAGAGGACGCAAATCAGCGTATAAAAAGGCGTTGGTTAAAGTGGCAGGTGGGGAGACCATTGATTTATACGGTAATATCTAATAATAATGGGTGTTAAAAAATTAAAACCAATTACTCCCGGTCAGCGTTTCCGCGTGGTCAACGACTTTGAGCAAGTCACGGCAGCGAAACCAGAGAAGAGCTTAGTAAAAGGTAAGACCAAGAGTGGTGGTCGTAACAATAGCGGACGTATGACAATGCGTTACGTTGGTGGTGGACATAAGCAAAAAGTACGTGCAGTCGATTTCAAACGCGATAAGTTTGGGATTCCTGCATCAGTAAAATCTATTGAATACGATCCGCTACGTTCAGCGTATCTCATGTTGTTGGTCTATGCTGACGGTGAGAAGCGTTACTCAGTGGCTGTAAATGGTGTTAAAGTTGGTGATTCACTAGTTAGTGGTCAAGGCGCTGCTCCAGAATTAGGTAACGCATTATACCTCGCTGATATCCCACTTGGTACTATTATTTCTAATATCGAGATGCGTCCAGGTCAAGGCGCTATCATCGCACGTTCTGCTGGTACGTTTGCTCAATTGTTGGCTCGAGAAGGTAAATATGCTATCATCAAGTTGCCTTCAGGAGAGACTCGTATGATTTTGACTACTTGTATGGCAACTATCGGTACTGTGAGTAACTCTGAGCACATGCTTCAAGTCAGCGGTAAAGCTGGTCGCAGCAGATGGCAAGGTCGTCGTCCTAGAGTACGTGGTGTAGTTATGAACCCTGTTGATCACCCAATGGGTGG